>JAZSBL010000006.1:0-24611 GCA_045602385.1 Eubacteriales bacterium
TTATCGTTAGAAAGCGCCACGGAAGGGAAATGACAATCCGTGAGGATTGTCAGGGGGGGCGGACCTTCGGTGGGGGGTGCTTCGCCGAAGGCGAAGTGAGACCTCACAAGTGGGGGGTTCCCCTTTTCTTGCGCAATGTTACTCTTGACACAATGACCGCCCCCTACGAGCTTATAATTCTGCACTTTGCATTCTTCTCTCTGCACTTATCCCCCTCTCCCACCCGCCAAAAACGGCAAAATGAGAGATTTTTTCTCTTTAACCTTTACAAAACGAAAAATATGTGCTAAAATACAATTAGTATATTATGCATTTATATTTTGGAGGTAAAACCTTATGGCAAAGACCACCATCGGAATTTTATACGACTTTGATAAAACACTCTGCACTACTGATATGCAGGAGTACAGCTTTATAAAAAATCTCGGAATGACGCCATCGGAATTCTGGGGCGCGGCGGCAGATCTGACCAGCAAATACGAGGTCGAGAAGATCCTCTCCTACATGTGCGTTATGATCCGCAAGTGTAAGGAAAAAGGCATCAAGCTCACAGAGGAATATCTCCGCTCCTGCGGCGAGAACGTCGTCCTCTTCAAGGGTGTATCTTCTTGGTTTGATCGCATCAACGAGTACGGCGAGTCCCTCGGCGTTAACATCGAGCATTATATCATCTCCTCGGGTACCTATGAGATCATTCAGGGTACACCTATCGCAAAGTACTTCAATAGAATCTACGCCTGCAGATATATGTACGACGAGAACGGCGAGGCAGTATGGCCCGCTCTCGCGATCAACTACACCCTCAAGACACAGTACATCTACCGTATCTCCAAGGGCGTACTTGACGTTACAGACGACTACAACCTCAACCGCCTCCAGGACGGTAGCCAACGCAGAATCGCGTACAATAACATGATCTATATCGGCGACGGAATGACCGATATTCCCTGCATGAAGATGGTTAAGCAAAGAGGCGGAAAGTCTATCGCTCTCTACCCCTCCGGAAAGAGCGAGACCGTCAAGACTCTTGTTGAGGATAACCGTATCAACTACGTATGTGTCGCGGACTACTCCCCCAACTCCTCCCTTGAGAAGATTGTCAAGCTCATGATCGAAAACATGGCAGTTCTTGATAAGCTTAAAAATAAAGAGGAGCAGCAGATCTCGCAGTATCGCCGCGCATACGAAGACATTGACGATTAATAGGACTGCTTCATTCTGCGCAGAACAAAAACCACGACGCATTTTCAGACAAGATCCTTCTGGAAATAACATCACAAAATAAAGGAAGAAATCCGCCGATTTTATCGGCGGATTTCTTTGATTTTATGTGGTTTTTTAGTCGCGCTTTGGCTCTCTGCCGTACGCCTGTACGGCTACGAGAACCAAATCACGCCTTCTGCATCACAATGCAGCAGTCCAAATGCTATTAAATTATTCCTGTAGACACAAGACAGTAGCCGTCCTTGTATCCGGGATCAAGGAATCCCGTCCAGAGACCTGCGCTCTTGTAGAAGTGACCGGGGCCTACCCAGTAGCTCTCCCCTGCCGGCATGTGGTGCGGGCCAAGAAGATTGCGAAGGTTGTTGAGTATCTCGATCTCGATCTCGTTCTCACCAACCGTGAGATATTCCGAAATATCCACCTCATAAGGACCCCAAAGGAGAGTGCGCACGTGCTTGCCGTTTACTGTAAGCTTGATTACGTTTACGCCCTTCTTGTTGAATACAACCTTGTAATCGGTATCGTCAAGCTGATACTTGCGTGTAAATACCATCTTACCCGAGAAGAAGGGATATCCGTTCTGCTCAAGAGAAGCCAAGCCAACCTTATCCTTTGCCGAGGTAAGAGTAAACTTGCCGTCAACGTGATACGCGTTTCTGCCAACGTCAGAGAACTTGCCGTCGCACTTGACAGCAAAGTCACCTACAAGGTAAATAGACTCTATCTCCATATCGTATGCAAGCTTGTTCTTTTCGGATTCAAATACTACCGCCTTCTTCAGGTTCTCGTATACCTCGTCGCTCTGCTTGAAGTTGACGAACATCTCAATCTCATTCTCACCTGCGCGAGCATATTTTCTGATATCTATCATTCTGAAGGAAACGTCACGGAAATATCCGCAATCAGTCTTATCAACGACCACTCCGTTCACCTTGATATCAAAAATCTCGGGAGTCTCACAGACAAGATAAAGCTTATCGGTAAGCTCGGCTATATTTGCCCTGAAGATGCACTTGACGTCAACGGGTCTTGCAAGATCGCACGCCTTTTGAGCTACGTCAAGAATATATCCGTTCTCCTCAACAAGCTCGCCGTCAAAGTAGTAGTCACATGTGTCAAGCGTAAGAGCGTTAAGGGACTTATCCTTAATATCCCACTCACCCGACATGTCAATGGGCTTAAGCTCCTTCTCTGCCTTTTTCGCAGCTCTTGGGGTTCCGTCATCAACAACAAGCAAGCTTCCGCAGGGCGGGAACGTATGCTCACCGGTGAATTCTTCCCTATCGCCCGTTTCAATATTTACAACGTAGCTTCCTTTTTCAATAACCGCCTTTTGCTCTGCATCGGTGGAGTTCACAAAGTAATGTACCGTCATATCGTCAAACTCACGGAGAGTATATGTAATATTCGGGTTATCCACAATATTGTTTGCTTCAAGCTTATCAACTGTTGTGATTATACCGCCATTTGCCTTGAACTCGTCAAGAAGCTTCTGGGTATAAGGCAAGAACTTTATGTATTCGGGAAGCACAATAGTGCTGTACGCCATTTCGCCTATAATGAACTTGTTGCCCTCAACGCGTCCGTGACGCTCTATCATAATCTCGTCACCGAAGTGGAAAGGAATATGCTTTTTCTCAAGCTCCGCAGCAGTGCTTACAAGGGAGTGATTGTAATAATCAATTCCCTTTGCATCCTTTGCCATCGCCTTGTCAAGGAAATCGTCCTCATTGAACCAAGAGTCGCTGGACATATCCTCAACCTTGTAGCATATCCAACCGGAGGTCATGTTGTGCATAAGAAGCGTGTCAACAACAATCTTTCCCTCGGTCAGCACCATGCCGATACGCGACATAGCGTCGTTGAACACCTTGTATTCATCCCACCAGGGCTGCTGACAGTACATTGCAGGCGGATAGTCTCTCTTTCTGATTCCGCGCATCGAATATCCAAGCAAATGCTGGCACATAAGGTTGATACCGCGCACCATCATCCACTCGTAGTTTCTCTTAAGCTCGTCGTGACCTACGTTGTGTCCGCAAAGCGCGAATGTCTCGGAGAGCACCTGCTTTTTACCTGTCTGTGCCGCAACCGAGGAAACCTGCATTGGTGTCAGACAGTCGAAGATGTTTCTTCCAAGCCAGTCCATTCCGGGAATGGTCATGTACTCATAATGAGGCATACAAGCGCCCTCGGAGTCGACCTGTATCTTGAGGTCCTCCTCAAGTACCACGTGACCGGTAAAGCCGAGCCCGTGAGCCACACACCAATCGTATATCTGCTTCATGTAGTTTTTCGAGAAAAGCTCCGTATAAAGCTTTCTGTACTTGATTCTGAAATCCTCATAACCCTCTACGTCTTCATAGAGAGCATCAAGCTTATCATATATATCCTCACCGTAAGCCTTCTTAAACTCTGCAGGGAGAGTCAAGCTCCACGGAATACCGTTACGCGAGATCTGAGGCTCATCGGTAAAAAATCCGTCAAAGCTATTGCCGAATTTCTCATAATAAGGAACGTAAACCTCGTTTATGAAGTCTGCAATCACCTCACCGTCAAGCGTGTCAACGTAAAAGGGGTTAACGTCGTAGTAGAATATGTTTTTATCACTCTTTGTAATGATTCTATGCGGCTCTATATCACTCATATCAGAACCAATGGGGCGAACACGGAGATACTTCTGCCAGTACTTCTCTCCCTTGCCGTTTACCTTGCCGCCTCCAAAGCCTGAGGGCCAGCCGTTCTCGTCATAAGCCCACGCGTGCATACCGCGCTTTTTGCACTCATCTATTGCCGCCGCTATATTATCAAACCATTCTTCACCCATGTACTCGGTCTGAAGTCCTCCGCGAGCGTGCATAAAATATCCACCGTGACCGGTCTCGTCCATTATCTTTGTCTGCCTGCGGGTCTCCTCGCAGTCAAGCTTCTCGTTCCAAGACCAAAAAGGCACGGGGCGATACTTTTTGTCTATATTTTTAAAATCCATGCTGTTTCTCCTTTCCTTGCAGCCTGAAATTTACTTTCTTCTTGCCAGTTCAACTATCTTTAAGCAAAGCTTTCCGTATTCTATTCCGTTAGCCGCCGCCATCTGGGGTAAAAGGCTTGTGGGTGTCATTCCGGGCAGTGTGTTTGCTTCAAGACACCAGGGCTTGCCGTCCTTGTCAACTATAAAGTCAAATCTTGAATATCCCGAGAGACGGAGCGCGTCAAAGGCAAGTCTTGTCTGCGCCGAAACGACCTCCTTGATGCTCTCATCTATCTCAGCAGGGCAGATCTCAAGAGTCTTGCCTGCCTGATATTTGTTTGTGTAATCGTAAAAGCCCTCTGTAGGAATTATCTCGATTATGGGCAGCACCTCACCGTCAAGCATTCCGACAGTAAGCTCTCTTCCCTCTATCTTCTTTTCAATAAGCACGTACTCCTCGTACTCTGCCGCGAATTTGAGCGCCTTGTCAAGCTCCTCTTTGTTGTCTACAATTGAGATTCCAACGCTCGAGCCGCACGAGCAGGGCTTTACAACACAGGGATATCCGATCTTTTTCTCAAAAAGCTCCCTGTCAAAGGCCTTAACCGAAACGTATATCCATTCGGGAGTATTAACACCCGCGCCGACAAACATCTTCTTTGAAATGTCCTTGTCCATAGCAAGCAAGCTGCCAACGTATCCCGAGCCCGTATATTTGATCCCGTAGTTGTCCAGGGTAGCCTGAAGCTGACCGTTCTCTCCCATCGCACCGTGAAGCGCGAGGAATACAACGTCGGCGCGCTGACACAGCTCAATAATACCGTGTCCGATAAGCGCGTCTCCGTTACCGCTCTTTTCCCGTAGCGCCTTGAGATTGGGTATACTGTTGGTTACTCTGTACACCTCGCCCTC
The DNA here is from genome assembly GCA_045602385.1 of Eubacteriales bacterium. Classification (GTDB taxonomy): domain Bacteria; phylum Bacillota; class Clostridia; order Oscillospirales; family CAG-272; genus SVTX01. The sequence continues at coordinate 5,105 of JAZSBL010000006.1, forward strand.
TTTTTTGGTAAATATATCCGGATCGTTGAGCTTGCCATCATCAACACCGAGGTATACGTCTGCCAGGCATACGTTTTCCCCCTCTTTTCTAAGCGCGTTTGCTATAAGACTTCCCGACGTAAGTGAAACGTCGCGTTCGGGAGAATAACCTCCCGCGAGTACAAGTATATTCATATATTTCTCCGTTTTAAAGTGTATTTCTATTTGTCAATCTATTCTACCCGCGACAAAAGGTTACTTGCGCGTAAGCACAGCGACTCTATCGTTGCCGCCAAGATCCTTTTTTACTATGCATGAAAACCCGCGCTCGGCCGCTATTACTTTTATATCATCCGCTTGATCGTATCCGATCTCGAATATAAAGCAACCGTCCGCCGCAAGATTTTTTTGATTTTTTTCTACTATCGCGCGGTAGAATATAAGCCCATCCTCACCGCCGTCAAGGGCAGCCCTCGGCTCGTGCTTTACCTCGACTGAAAGCGTGTCTATTACCTCGGTTTTTATATAGGGCGGATTAGAGATGATCGCGTCAAAGACCTCTCCCGAAAGCACCTCTCCCGAAAGAACGTCGCCTTTTATAAAGTCTATCCTTTCCTCAACCTTGTTTTTTGCGGCATTTCTCTTGGCCAATTCAAGAGTTTTGGGATAAAGCTCCACTGCAACTCCGCTTGTATCTCTCCTAAGGTCAACAATCGAAATAGCAATGCACCCACTGCCTGTGCAAAGATCCGCAAATCTCGCGTTTCTCGGCAAAAGCCTTACCGCCTCCTCAACGACCGCCTCCGTGTCGGGACGCGGAACAAGACAGTCCTCACTGACCTCGAACTCACACCGTGCAAACCACCATTTTCCGATAATATACTGTAAAGGATATCCCTCACAGCGGCACTTTACCGCGTCGTATAGCTTCTCTTCCCGATAATCTATATCCTCGGAAAATCCGTGACAGATCTCACGTATAAGCAGCTCCGCCTCACCGCGTGCATTCTCAATATTCACTTTTTTAAAGCTTTCGCATATCTCACGGTAAGTCAAATTTCGCCCTCCGAAAATTTATCAGTATCATTATACCAAATTAATTATATTTTATCAATAGATTTATAAATAATAAAGGCAAAAAATCCTGCATAAATTGCAGGATTTTATTATTTTTCGGTCTGGTTTTGTATCTCACGGTCAATTATCCGCTTCACCGTGCGTGATACTTCCCTCGCGTTCATATCCTTGTACTGCTCGTAATATATCGGATCATGGTATATAACCGTAGTTTTTACCCTCCTGAGGCTGTTGACACCATATACCTTATAGGAATCTATTACGGTCACGGGAACTATCGGACAACGCGCATGTATTGCGGCAAGGAAACACCCGTTTTTAAATTCGCCTGTGTTGTTCCCTTGGTGAGGGCTATACGTCCCCTCCGGGAAGACAAGATAGCATCTACCATTCTTTGCGCCGCGAGAAAGCTCGCGTAATGCCCTGATTTGATCTCTTGAGCTTTCCTTGTCAATGCTCACACCGTCAAGCAGCTCTGTAAACTGCTTGCATATAAACTGCCCCGCCCTCTTGCTGTCAAGAAGAAAGGAACAAGGACGCCCGTGTCCTCCGAGTATACCGATAGGATCGTAACGCCCTTGATGATTTGAAAACATTATATATCCGCCGGTTTTCGGCAGCTTATCAGTGCCGATATACTCTGTCGTAACCCTGGATGTCCTTTTAACAATATTAATAAGCCGAATTGCAAGGGTATATCTCTCCTCCTCGGAGTATTTTTCGGGGTGCCTTGCATAATACGACATTTTGGGAACGAAGTAGACGATTCTCGGAATGTTAACAATGATAGTAAATACCAAACGTAACATTATATCCTCATCCTACCGCAGACAGCGGAATTTTGTATTAAATTTTATTTGCCATGTAATAGATGAAGTCCTCTGTATCCTTCCAGCCGATACAGGGATCGGTTATCGACTTTCCGTAGATTCCCTCACCGATCTTCTGACTTCCCTCCTCAATGTAGCTTTCTATCATAAAGCCCTTGAATATCTTATTGATTTCGGGATTGAGCGAGCATGAGTGAAGAACCTCCTTTGCGATCCTCATCTGCTCCTTGTACTTCTTACCGGAGTTCGCGTGATTGCAATCAACGATAAGCGCGGGATTTTCCAGTCCGCGCCTTGCATACTCACTGCAAAGATGCTCAATATCCTCGTAGTGATAGTTGGGTAAGGACTCGCCGTGCTTGTTGACGTATCCGCGCAGGATCGAATGAGCAAGCGGATTTCCGTTTGACCTGACCTCCCAGCCTCGATACAGGAAGGTGTGCGCGTGCTGCGCAGCCATAACTGAGTTGAGCATAACCGAAATATCTCCGCCCGTGGGGTTTTTCATTCCAACAGGAATCTCTATTCCGCTTGATACAAGTCGGTGCTGCTGATTCTCAACCGAGCGCGCGCCAATAGCGATATAGGAAAGCAGATCGTACAAATACTGATAATTTTCGGGATAAAGCATCTCGTCAGCCGTAAACATGCCCGTTTCTTCAATAACGCGCAGGTGCAAGTGACGGATAGCGATGATTCCGGCAAGCATGTCCGAATCCTTTTCCGGATTTGGCTGATGAAGCATCCCCTTATATCCGTCGCCGGTAGTTCTGGGTTTATTGGTATATACTCGCGGTATGATAATAAGCCTATCCTTTACCGCCTCAGCAACTTTCGCCAGCCTTGAGCAATAGTCCATAACCGACTCCTCGTTGTCAGCCGAGCAGGGACCAATTATAAGTATCTTTTTATCCGATTCGCCCGAAAATACGCGTGCGACCTCTGCGTCAAAGAGCTTCTTTTTCTCGCGTGAGGCTTCGCTTAAGGGATACATTTCCCTTATCTCCTTAGGTATGGGCAGTTTTCTTACAAATTCCATGCTGTTATCTCCGTCTTTTTCTTGTTTTCCAAAGATATTTTTCTGTGATAACTAATTCTAACACCTATTTATTAACCAGTTGTTAAAAGATGTTATATTTTTAAATTTATACAAAAAAAGCCCGAAAAATTACATTTCGGGCTCTGTTTTTATTCATTTTCACGTATTTGTGATATAGCAGCTCTGATATCGGCAGATGAGTAACCCAGCCTTGTCAGAGAAGCATACATTTTATCCCTCTCTTTTCTTTCGTCGGGAATGGCGGCATATTTTTTCTCAATTACACACCTGCATTTCTCCGCGAAATCCACACAGTCAAGAGAAGAAGAGACCCGCCCTATTATCTCAGAGGGAAAGCCCTCCTCAAAAAGCTTTTTGAGAATGCGTGAGCGCCCCCATAGCTTTTCAAGCATAAGCTCCGCGCGACGGACGGCGATATCCTCCTCGTCAACAAAGCCCCTCTCCCGGATTATCTCAACAGCCTCCCTGCTGACCTCCTTGGAAAAGCCCTTGACGATCAGCTTTCTGTAAAGAGCCTTCAGGGAGCTTGGGACATAGGCAAAGCTTGCCAATGCAGACGAATATGCCGCCGTGACCTGCGAATAAAAGTCTATCTCCGATAGCATTTCGCCGACCTCTGCGCCTATCTCAATATCAAAGGATAGGAACAACTCGTCAAGCAATATAAACTCCACCGCTTCACTCCCACTGCCATTTGATACCTCGATGCTGACAAGATAGGTGGAATCTCCTCGCCTGACGATCCCCTTTACTGTTGCACATCCGATCATTTATCAGTCGTCACCGAGAGTGCGGATGTCAAAATCGTCATCGTCACCGTCGTCAAGCTCAAATTCTTCTTCATTAAGAACACCGTCGTTCTTGAGCATATGCTCTCTTACCTTTGCCTCTATCTCTGCGGCGAACTCCGGGTTATCCTCAAACAGTCTCTTAACGTTGTCCTTACCCTGCGCAAGTCTGTTGCCATCGTAAGAGAACCAAGAACCGCTCTTTTTAATGATATCCGCCATAATAGCAAAATCAAGTATCTCACCCATGCGAGAGATTCCCTTGCCGTAGAGAATATCAAACTCAGCCACACGGAAGGGGGGAGCTACCTTGTTCTTGACTATCTTGCACTTAACACGGTTTCCGTATATATCCGAGCCGTTCTTAAGCTGCTCGGTCTTTCTTATATCAATACGAACAGACGCGTAGAACTTAAGCGCGCGACCGCCCGTGGTGGTCTCGGGATTGCCGTACATTACGCCAACCTTCTCACGAAGCTGGTTAATGAATACAACGATACAGTTGCTCTTTGAGATGACCGCGGTAAGCTTTCTCATAGCCTGAGACATAAGACGCGCCTGAACACCGACAGTCGCCTGTCCCATATCTCCGTCGATCTCCTGCTTAGGGACAAGTGCAGCAACAGAGTCAACAACGATAACGTCGATAGCTCCGGAGCGCGCAAGCGACTCGGTAATAGAAAGCGCGTCCTCGCCGCAATCGGGCTGTGAAACCAGAAGATTCGCAATATCAACGCCAAGCGCCTTTGCGTATACGGGGTCAAGTGCATGCTCCGCGTCGATAAACGCGGCCTCTCCGCCCGCCTTCTGTACCTCTGCGATTATATGTAATGCAACGGTAGTCTTACCCGAGGATTCGGGGCCAAAGATCTCAACTATTCTTCCCTTCGGCACACCGCCAATTCCAAGAGCCATGTCAAGAGAAAGCGATCCCGTGGAAACCGCCTGAACCTCCATCTTGGTGTTCTCGCCAAGCTTCATGATAGCGCCTGCGCCGAACTCTCTTTCTATCTGCGCCATTGCAGTGTTAAGCGCCCTTCTCTTGTCCTCTCTGTCGGTAAGCTCGCATACCTTTGCCGCCGCCTTTTTTGTTGCTGCCATTATATCCTCCGTTCCGCGCCGTGCAACGCCCTGCGCACACTGTTTTTCCGTTATGTGATAATTATACCCCTTTTTCATGCTCTTGTCAAGAGGTTTTTGAAAATATTTTTCCAAAATTGGCATTTCGTCTTCGTTTTTCAACCGCATTTTACGCAAAGTCATTTTTAAAGTTCCGTTTTTGAAACTAAAGACCCTTAGGGCGCGCGGCGATCAGCTGGGCTTGCCTTCCCTTGACTTTTCCCTTGCGTTATGATAAAATGATTGTATTATCCGACCAAAGGAGAAATCAAATGGATACTAATACAGCAATTCAAGAATTTTACACCCTTCAATCAAAGCTCAGCGCATACGAGTATGCAATGTCGCTCATCTACTATGACGGCGCAACCACCGCTCCCCGCGCAACAGCGCAAAACAGAGGACATGCCTTGGCAATACTCAGCGAGGAGGCATATAAGCTCTCAACAGGCGATGAAATGATGTCCCTGATTGAATATCTCAACGCGCACAAGGACGAGCTTTCCAAAAAGGACGCGCGTTCGGTTTACCTTGCGTCCAAGGATCTTGAAGAAATGAAGAAGATCCCCATGGAGGAATATATCGCATATCAGGAGCTTATGGTAGAGGCAGACGACGTGTGGCACCGCGCAAAGGAGGAAAGCAACTTTGAGCTTTTCCGCCCCGTGCTTGAGAAGATTTTTGAAACGACAAGACGCTTCGCGGCATACTGCGCGCCAGAAAAAGAGCCGTATAACTACTGCCTTGGCAAATTTGAGGACGGCCTCACCATGGATAAGTGCGACGAGTTCTTCTCTGCCCTGAAAGAGAGAATAGTCCCTCTTATTAAGAAAATAGGCAACGCCCCGCAGGTTGACGATTCCTGCATCAGGGGCGAGTTTGACAATGCAACACAAGAGAGCTTCTCCTATGAGCTTATGAAGCTTATGGGCATAGATCTTGACCGTTGCGGGCTTGGAACGACCGAGCACCCCTTCACGACAAGCATTGGCTCGCACCACGACGTAAGAATTACAACAAATTACGACAATACCAATATCGCATCCTCAATGTTCAGCGTTATCCACGAGGGAGGACACGCGCTCTACGATATGAATTCCGACGAGGAATATGCATACACCAATCTTGACGGCGGTGTATCTATGGGCATTCACGAGAGCCAGAGCCGTTTTTACGAGAATCTGCTTGGCAGAAGCTATGATTTCGTCACCTGCCTTTTCCCCAAGATGCAGGAATGCTTCCCCGGTAAATTTGACAGCTGCACCGCGATGGACGTATATAAGGCAATCAACCTTGTAACACCGTCATTGATCAGAACCGAGGCCGACGAAGTAACCTACTGCTTGCACGTAATGATCCGCTACGAGCTTGAAAAGCGAGTTGTGGGCGGCACACTTGAGGTCAAGGATCTGCCCCAAGAGTGGAACAGACTCTACAAGGAATATCTCGGCGTTGACGTTCCCGACGACAAGAGAGGCGTCCTTCAGGATAGCCACTGGTCAGGCGGCGGAATCGGATATTTCCCATCCTATGCGCTGGGTAGCGCATACGGCGCGCACCTTCTCCACAAAATGAAGGAAACGGTTGACGTTGAAAAATGCCTGCGTGAGGGCAACTTTGCTCCTATCAACGAATGGAACCGCGAGCATATCTGGAAATACGGACGTCTTCAGAATCCGGGAGATCTTCTTCAGGAAGCTCTCGGCGAGGAATTTGACCCCACCTACTACACGGATTATCTTGAGGAAAAGTACTCAAAGATATATAATTTATAAGAAATTACGCCCTGCGACATCCAGCCGTGGGGCGTTTTTACACTATGTACAAATATCGCATCATCAAGCTAAAAAAATTTATTAAATATTCGCGGGTAAAATTGCTTACATTTTATTGAAAAGAGTAATATAATATGGTATAATTGTTTTATCTTATAAGAAAAACTCACCGAAAAGAGGTACATATAAAATGGCAAAAATGAAGGTCGGCGTCGTTGGCGCCACTGGTATGGTAGGTCAGAGATTCCTCTCTATGCTCGCAGAGCACCCCTACTTTGAGGTTATCAAGCTCGCTGCATCCAAGAACAGCGCAGGCAAGACTTATGCAGAGGCTCTCGGCGGTCGCTGGAAGCTCGCTAATCCCATGCCCGAGAAATACAAGGATATGGTAGTTATTGACGCAGAGAACGTTGACGAAATGAAGGACTGCCAGTTTGTATTCTGCGCAGTTAATATGAAGAAGGATGAGATCAAGGCACTTGAGGAAAAGTACGCAAAGGCTGAGATCCCGGTAGTATCAAACAACTCCGCTCACCGCTGGACTCCCGACGTGCCTATGGTAGTACCGGAGATCAACCCCGAGCATCTTGAGGTCATCAAGTCCCAGAGAGAGCGCCTTGGCACAAAGCGCGGCTTTATCGCGGTTAAGCCCAACTGCTCTATTCAGGCTTATGTTCCCGAGCTCACACCCCTCCGCAAGTACGGAATAAAGGAAGTAGTTGCAACTACCTATCAGGCCATCTCCGGCGCAGGCAAGACATTCAACGAGTGGCCCGAAATGATAGACAATATCATTCCCTTCATCGGCGGCGAGGAGGAAAAGAGTGAGCAGGAGCCCCTCCGCGTTTGGGGTAAGGTCGAGAACGGTCAGATCGTCAAGTCGGACGACGTTAAGATCACAACTCAGTGCATCCGCGTTCCCGTTACCGACGGTCATACCGCAGCTGTATTTGTAAAATTTGAGAATAAGCCCACTAAGGAGCAGATCCTCGAGGATTGGAAGAGCTTTAAGGGACTTCCCCAGGAGCTTGGTCTCCCCAACGCTCCCGAGCAGTTCATTACCTACTTTGAGGAAGAAAACCGTCCTCAGGCTCGCCTTGACCGCGACATCTACGGCGGCATGGGCGTGACCGCAGGTCGTCTCCGTGAGGACTCTATCTACGACTATAAGTTCGTAGGCCTCGCACATAACACCGTCCGCGGCGCCGCAGGCGGAGCAGTCCTCATCGCAGAGCTTCTCTACAGACTCGGCTATTTTGATTGATTAGAGGGATAATAGATGCAGGGGGAGGAGAAAGCTTTTTGAAAAAAGTTTTCTCCTCCCCCTGCACCCCCTCCTCTTTCAAAAACCTTTAATAGATAAGGGTTGGTTGAAGGCCATTCCCCATTGATAGACGAAGAGTTATTTAATCTATAAAGTTTATAATTATGAAAATCCCCGACAGGTTTATCCGTCGGGGATTGTTTTTTATTCTTCTGTTGTGGGCTCCGCGACGGCTTCCTCGTCGTCGGATTCGGCTTCACGTATTATGACCACTTCTTCTCTTTCATCATCGTCATCGTCATCATCCTCGTCCTCATCGACGGGTCTTTCCTTAACAGTGACAAGAGTAGATTCAATTCTATGGTCTGCTACCTTTTCAACCTTGATTATAAGGTCTTCGGTTTCAACCTCAAGTGTAGAGCCGTCATCGGGAATTTCACCAAGAAGGCCGAAGATATATCCGCCAAAGGTGTCGCAATCCTCGGTGTCAAAGGAAATGTCAAGCGCCTCGGAAAGCTCGGTAAGAGATGCCGAGCCAAGTATCTTCCACTCTCTGGTTTCTTCGTTAAGGCACTCGATCTCTTTAACAATGACCTCGTCCTTCTCGTCCATGTCACCAACAAGGAGCTCAAGCAGGTCGTGAATGGTAATAACACCGTGTGTTCCACCATATTCATCAACTACTACTGCGAAATAGTTTCTGGTTTCCTTCATGTTGGAGAACAGAACGTCCGCCTTCATGTTTTCGGGAACAAAGTAAGGCTTTTCCGCAGCGACCTTCATAGCCTCTGCAACGCTCTTGCACTCCGCACGGAAGAATTTCTTGATATTAAGCACTGCAACTACGTCGTCTGCGCTCTCTCCGCATATCGGGTAGTAGCCGTGTCTTGACGTAGCGATGACCTGCTTCCAATCCTCAAGAGTATCGTCGCGGTAGATCATCTTAACGTTTGTTCGGTGAGTGCAGACCTCGGATATGAGAATATCGTCGAACTCAAAGATATTCTGGATCATCTCGTTCTCCATGCTGTCGATAGCGCCCGCCTCGCTGGAGGTGTCAAGCATGATACGGATCTCCTCCTCGCTTGCAGCTTCCTCCTCCTCGTGGGGATTTACGCCAAACAAACGGAGAATGCCGTTAGTAGTCTTTGTAAGAATCCAGACAAAGGGCGCGAATATTACCGCAAACACTCTGATAAATCCGCAGATCGCAAGTGAATATCCCTCTGCGTGCTTAATCGCAAGCTTTTTGGGGACAAGCTCACCGAAAATTATACTGAAGAATGAGAGAAGAAGCGTAATAACTACGACAAATACTCCCTCGGGAATGTAAATGCCTCTTTCTGCAACGAAAGAAAGGCTGTTGAACCATCCTGTAAGGGGTTCTGCAAAGCTATCCGCGGCAAACGCGGAGCCCAAGAATCCCGCAAGTGTGATTGCAACCTGAATTGTGGAAAGGAATTTTGAAGAGTCGCTTGTAAACTTTTCAAGTCGTCTTGCCTTGCGTCTGACCTTCTTGTTTCCCTCCTCGATCATTTTTTCGATCTTTGCCGAATTGATAGATAAGAATGCCGTTTCGGCGGCGGCAAATATGGCGTTAAGCCCTATCAGAAATAACTGTAATAATATGGGAACTATGTATGGTATCATAATAATAATTAACTCCTAAAAATGTTGATTCTATAAGTGTTTTTCATTGTTTTTCCTGAACGCAAAAAAGCATAGCCACAGAACTCCCACCCCTATCATTTCGGGACGAGATCCTTTGGATATGCTGCCGGGTCACGAAATATAATGAAATCCACGCACAACAGTTAAGGCATTACACATACAAGTAGTGTCCGTACTATCGCCGTCATCCATTTTAAAATACCTTCCTTATATAATAATTAGCTTTTCTTTATGAATAGCCTGCCTGCCCTACATACTCGGACATTATGTGTATCATATCATATACATATGTTAAAGTCAAGGAAAACGTCCCCTTGTTAACACTTTATTTACAAAATTTACAATAAAAATTCTATTTTTCACTCTATTTGTTTAAAAAAAGTATGCAAAGCCCTTGACATTTTTTCGAATTAATGATAAAATATCCTTTGTAGGGGAGTAATCGACGTCGGCATCCCCCGACGTAACAGTGTCAACATGTTGGGTGCCATACGCGCTCTGGCTCTGTTTTAAACGGTGAGACTTATCTGTTTTTTTGGGAGCAGATGAGTCTTTTCTTTTACTTCGGCAAATACTAAATTGTAAATATAATTATTGAAAATAAAAAAGGAGAAAAAACATGAAAGAATATCTTTCGTCCTCTCTTGAGGTTCTCGAGTCTGTCGGCTCGTCGGAAAACGGCCTTTCCGAATCCGTAGCGGCTAAAAGACTTGAAGAGAACGGCAAGAACAAGCTTGTAGAAGCTAAGAAGGAATCCATGATCGTGCGTTTCTTAAAGCAGCTTGCTGAGCCTATGACCATTATCCTTCTCGTTGCCGCGGCTATCTCCGCAGGCGTTGAGATCTATAACGGTGTGGCAAGCGGCCACTGGGAGTTCCCCGCTGACGTCGTTATCATTCTCGCGGTAGTTCTTATCAACGCGATCCTCGGTGTCCTCCAGGAAAGCAAAGCCGAAAAGGCTATTGAGGCGCTACAGGAAATGTCCAAGGCGCAATCCAAGGTCATTCGCGACGGTAAGCAGATAAGCATACCCAGTGAGGACCTAGTAGTAGGCGATATTATAGTTCTTGAAGCAGGCGATGCGGTTCCCGCAGACGCGCGTATCATTGAATGCGCATCCATGAAAATAGAAGAAGCGGCTCTTACCGGTGAGTCTGTTCCCGTTGACAAAAAGGTTGACGCTCTCACACCCGGTCAGAACGGCGACGTTGCCCTCGGCGACCGCAAAAACATGGTATTCATGGGCTCTACCGTCGTTTACGGACGCGGTAAGGCAGTTGTTGTCGCAACAGGTATGGATACCGAGATGGGTAAGATCGCAGACGCGCTTGCTCAGGCTGAAGAGGGCAAGACTCCTCTCCAGATAAAGCTCGCAGGTCTGTCGAAGATCCTTACATGGCTTGTTATCGGTATCTGCGTAGTTATCTTTGGCGTACAGCTTATCCGTGACGGAATCGGCTTTGAGCCTATCCTCAACTCCTTCATGATAGCCATCTCCCTTGCGGTTGCGGCTATCCCCGAGGGACTTGCAACAGTTGTTACCATCGTTCTCTCTATCGGCGTTACAAATATGTCCAAGAGAAACGCTATTATCCGTAAGCTCACCGCGGTCGAGACTCTCGGATGCACGCAGATAATCTGCTCTGACAAAACAGGTACTCTTACTCAGAACAAGATGACCGTTGTTGATTACTACGGCGACCACGAAAGGCTCCTTGCTAACGCAATGTCTCTCTGCTCCGATGCAGAATTTGACGAGGAGGCAAAGACCGCAGTAGGCGAGCCTACCGAGGCGGCTCTTGTTAACTACGCAGAAAAGCTTGAGCTTTCCAAAAACGTTCAGAAGAACATCTTCGTCCGTATCGGTGAGGTTCCCTTCGACTCCGGAAGAAAGATGATGTCCACGGTACACAGAACCGCAGAAGGAACTCTCGTTCAGTTCACCAAGGGCGCTCCCGACGAGCTTCTTAAGAGATGCACCAAGGCTCTTATCGGCGGCGAGGAGGTTGAGCTTACCGACGCTATCCGCTCCGACATTCTCGCAGCCAACAAGGCAATGGCTGACAAGGCGCTCCGTGTTCTCGCGGCGGCAAAAAAGGATCTTGACAAGGAACCTGCCGAATACACCAGCGAGGCAGTCGAATGTGACCTTTGCTTTGTAGGACTTGTCGGAATGATCGACCCCGTCCGTCCCGAGGTAAAGCCCGCTATTGACGAGTGCCGCAGCGCAGGTATCCGTCCTATCATGATCACCGGCGACCACAAGGACACCGCTATCGCTATCGCTATGCAGCTTGGTATCATCACCGATCCTGCCGAGGCGATCACTGGAGCTGAGCTTGATGAGATCTCCGACGAGGAGTTTGAAACCGCAGTTGAAAAATACAGCGTATACGCTCGAGTTCAGCCCGAGCACAAGACACGAATCGTCAATGCATGGCGTAAAAAGGGCATGGTTACCGCAATGACAGGTGACGGCGTAAACGACGCTCCCTCCATAAAGAACGCAGACATCGGCGTAGGCATGGGTATCACGGGTACTGACGTTACAAAGAACGTTGCAGACATGATCCTTGCAGACGACAACTTTGCAACAATCGTTTCCGCAGTTGGCGAGGGACGCAGAATCTACGACAATATCCGCAAGGCTATTCAGTTCCTTCTCGCATCCAATCTCTCCGAGGTGCTTTCCATCTTCGCGGCAACACTTCTCGGATTTACGATCTTCCAGCCCGTACATCTTCTCTGGATCAACCTTATCACAGACTGCTTCCCCGCTCTCGCGCTTGGTATGGAGGCTCCCGAGGCTGACGTTATGAAGCGCAAACCCCGCGACTCCAAGGAAGGCATCTTTGCAGGCGGTCTTGGCGCTGCGGTATTCTACCAGGGCGTTCTTGTAACAGCTATCACTCTTGCATCCTACCTTATCGGTAGATATATCCTTGTAGCAAGCGATCCTCACGCGGCAGGCCTTGTTGGCGAAGCTCTCGACCTCTACGGCGCAAAGGTAGGAACCAGCATGGCGTTCCTCACCCTCTCACTTTGCGAGATCTGCCACGCCTTCAACATGCGTTCCCTCCACGGCTCTATCTTCACAATGAAGAAGCAGAACCTCTGGCTCTGGGGCGCAGGTATACTCTCCTTCATCCTTACAACGGTTGTCATTGAGGTTCCCTTCCTTGCAGACGCATTTGAGCTTGCACAGCTTGATCTCCCTGAGTACGGTATTGCATTCGGTCTTGCAATTCTCATTATTCCGATAGTAGAGATCGCAAAGGTCATTCACAGAGCGATAGACAAGAAGAACGGCTGATAAAAACTAATAAATAAAATTAACTTTAGGACAGAAAAAGAACCGATGTGGATTTGTTTCCATATCGGCTCTTTTTTTCGTCACTACACTTCAATTAATTAGTTATTAGTGATATGCTGACTGCGTCAGCGTGATATTTTTGCTGTCGCAAAAGTAATACTGCAAGGCTTTGCCTTGCAGTGATATTATATTCGCCTCCCAAACTCGCGTAGCGAATACCACTCGGCGTAAGCCGAATATCACTGCGAAGCAATAGAACTCGCCGCAGTCGAATAGAGTTGGGGTGGTGTCCTAAGGACACAACGCCATTGCCGAGGGGATTTTTTATTGCCGTCAGAACGGCTATTTTTCGTTTTAACGCTTGTTTGCAAACACTACGGTGTCCGCAGCCTTATTGTATCTTACAACGAGCGGAATAAGGCGCAAATCGCCTCCACGGTCTCTGAAACCAATGGAAACCTTATGCTTACCGTCCGAGAGGCCTGAAAGATCCATATCAAGAATTCCATCCTCGCCAAAGGTGAAGCTGCTGATCTTATCACCGTCAACCACTATCTCGATATCACCGGCAGTTCCCTTAAAGCCGGAAACCTGCACAGTAACGCTCTTAAGGATGCTTGCAGCCCCGTCAAGGGTATTTTCAAAGGAAACATTCCAGTTATTCCTTGTGACCCTTCTGCCCTGATACTCTCCCGAATAAACACTTGCTGCGCAAGGAGTACAAGTCTTACCGTTAAAGGTACCGTTAAACAATATAATTCCGTTTGCCTCTTCCTCCCCGCTCTTGGTCAAGCTTAAGGGGATAAAGCCCTCAGAGTGAGGCTGAACCGTGATCTTCTGCTCAAGTCCAGACACTGTGAATCCGGGGACGGTAACGTCAACAGTTCCCGTCACAGGCTCGTTGCTGTGATTAACGACTCTTACGTTGATAACAGTTCCGCTCTCTATCAGGTGTCCGCAATCCTTGGCGGATTTGCTGAAGGTGAATCCCTCAAACTCGGGAGTGAGAAGCACGTAGTCTGCGGCATCCAAAACGGGATTCTTAATGCTCTCAAGCTTCTTAAAGCTCTGCTTATAGTAGTCGGCGGGAGCCTTGGCGTATATTACGTATACAGGATTGTTAGAAAGCTCGATCTCGCCATTTACGGGGGTGATCTTCTGTCCCATAATATTCTTAACCTTGGCATCGGGAGATACGGCATAGCTTGCCTTTCCGCGCTGTACCCAAAGCACAGCGACGGTTTCCTCGCCTCGACCGGTATTGAAGAGGTATCCTCTTGCGCTGTCGCAAGGAAGGTCCTTAGACTCACCGATATATTTCGCCTCGCCAAGTACGTCTGTCATTACAGAGTAAGCGGCAATTACGGGATAGGGCTTATTATCGCCCGAGAAAGCACTGAAGTCTCCGCCCTTCTCGCTATAAGGAGGAGCAACAAACCAGAAATACTTATCATTGCCAAAGGAGAGAGCCTGCACCGCTCCGGTTACCGCGTAGGGTGTCTGTATTGCCTTCTGCTCCTCTGTGGGAAGTGTCTGCGGGATCAGCATACCGGATTCCGAGATCCAAGTGGAGTGTTTAATTCCGTAAATATCAAGAAGCGCGGAAAATTCATTCGCGACGGGATTGTTGCCGTAATCCGGCACCATATCCGTCTGGCTAAAGTCGTGATTATAGATATGAGTGTGATAATTGTATACCGCACAGTACTTCATTACATCACTTGCCATCATGATCGGCACGAAAGCATAATCGTTGGGGTTGGCGCAAAGACCTGTCATAGAGATCTTAATATTCTCTGCCCCCGAATCGATAACGGAAAGCGCCGCGGACTTAAACCAGGAGGAATAATGCTCCGCAAGGTCACGGAATGCGGGATGATCGGGCTCATTTATAAGCTCGATAACGTCTATCTGCTTATCCATCTTCTCTGCAATTCTCTTTGTCGCATCGTAGATGGCAAGCTGAGTGTCATAGGTCGCAAGGGTGTTTGGTCTGTCGCCCTTGGATATTTCGCTTCCGGGCAGTTCTCTTGCATTAGCGACCGCCCAGGTAGGACCTGTGCTGTACGTCATCAAAATGTTAAGTCCCGCGCCCTTGATAACGTTAAGCTTCTCGATAACGTTGCTTAAATACTGCTCGTTATACTCAAAGCTGCCGTCGTCATTTCTGGCGATCTGGTAATCCTTCCACTGCAGTCTCTCTCTTACCCACTTAACACCGAGCAAGCGCATTGCGGCAGAATAACGGCCGAAAAACGCCTCGTCCTTGCCCCTAAGAAGAAAGGTAAGCGCGGTATCCATGGCAAAGGGAGAATCCTTAACGGTTCTGTCCTTCAGGGAGGGTGTTACAACGTAAAAGCTCTTGACCTCGCCGTTTACCCTTACGGTAAAGTATCCCGTCGGATGCTTTTCAAATACAAACGAAATATGCCATACTCTCTCGCCATTTTCCTTTTCAACGCTTGCAGATGCAAGTGTCTTGCCGTAATAGTCAACTATCTCTATCGTTGCAGAGCTTTCATCCTCAGCAAGCTCGCAAACATAATCTGTTCTGATAGCGTAATCTGTATCCAACACATTAATCGCCGCGGCTTCGTTCAAAAGATCGGCGTTTGCATTTTTCGATGAATCATGTGCTTCACAATAGGCCGTCTTGGGCGCATAAGGTGCTACGCTTGTGGGTACAACCGACACCATGCACCCCATATCTGCCACGTCCTTTATCTTCTGTGTATAATTTTTATTCATATTCTTTACCTCCTTATACAACAAGAAACGGTTAAGGCCAAAAGGGCTCTCCCTGCTAAGACTATTCCCAACATTAAGCACATTATATCACAGAGCCCTTATAAAGTCAAGTAAAATGGGCTATTTAATGCTTTATTTTAATATTTTTTTTAGTATCAAAAAGAGGAATAAAGCCCCGAGAAGGACTTTATTCCTCTGAAAATACTCCATCGTAGGCAGCGCCACTTCCGCTCTTGGACGCAAACGCCGCCTATAATATTTATTTTATCGTAGTGTGCTCCGTTATAAGAAGCTACACCCAGCAGATTACCATCCGGTCGTAAAGGTGACCTTTTCTCCATCGTATCTCATTATAAGTCCGATGACCTGGAAATCACCGTAGCTGTTGACACAACCAATGGATATCGTGTACTTTCCGGGCGTGAGTCCCGAGAGTTTCATCGTAAGCATACTGGCGCTATAGGTGAAATTAGCAAAGTCGGATCCATTGATCTTGACCTTCACAGCTCCGTCTACGTTGTTCAGCTTGATCTTAGCCGAGCTGAGAATGGATGTAGCCAACTCTGTGTCAAGAGTCACGTTACCGGTGTAGGATGCACTGAAGGCTCCTCTGCCGGGAGTACTTGACAATAACTTTCCCATACGATATACGTGCGCCACTGCGGGTGAGCAGTTGAACGTGGTGTTACCGTCACTAAATGTACCGGTAAACTTAATATGGTACTCGGATCCGGTCAATCCATCGCTTCCGCTCAAGGTAAGCGTGATATATCCCTCGCTGTGAGGCTGTACTGTTATCTCCTGGTCGAGTCCGCTTACAGTGAAGTTCGGGATACTAACGGAGATCTTACCTGTAATTGCTACGTCGTTGTGGTTTACGACTCTCACTTTTATCTCGGTACCGTCCTTGATGCGGTGTCCGTACTTCTTCGTACCTTGGCTGAATTCATTATCAGCAAATTCAGGTGTAATTACTACGTGGTCTGCTTTGCTGAGAGAAGGAGCCTTAAGCTCGGCCTTTTCATAGGTATGCTCAAAGTAATCCGCAGGAGTCTGAGAATATGTGATGTATATGGGATTAACTCCAATACTTACGGAAACCTTTTCGTTTGAGGGCGTCTTCTTGGTTTCTCCGCCCATCATATCCGTTACGACTACGAATTCTTCCTCGGTCGAGAAGGTATAGGTTGCGCTTCCCTCACTCATCCATACAACGGCAACCGTTTCATCACCGTTTCCGGTCTTGAAGAGGTATCCTCTTGCATTGGCATTGGGAAGGTCCTTAAGCTCGCCGATATATTCTGCCTTTCCAAGCACGCTTGACATTACAGAATATGCCGCAATAGTAGGATAGGGCTGATTAGCACTTGAGAAGGATCCGAAGTCACCCGTGACTCCGTTATTGGTCTCTGAATAATGCGTTGCAAGGAACCAGTAATACTTATCCACGCCGTATGAGAATGACTGGATCGCGCTGGATACAATGTAATTTGCCTGTATCTTTTTCTGATCCTCCATGCTCGGGGTGGTAGTGCTGGAGCTTACAAGTTTCATACCCGACTCGGATATCCAAATAGGAGTATTTACTCCATAAAGGTCAAGCATCGAGTTGAAAGTGTTGTTTGCGAAGTCAGGAACTATGTTGTCCTCTGCATCATCTGTAAAATAGGTATAATCGTGTGTGTGGTAATTGAATACAGACGCGTACTTCATTACATCACTGTTTAACAATATGGGGATGAAATCCGATTCATAATTGCACATTCCCGCAATAGATATCATCATGCCCGATCCGGAATCAACGACTCCGAGAGCCGCAGACTTGAACCAAGATGCATAATCCTCTGCATTATCAAGGAATGAGGGATGATCAGGCTCGTTCATAAGCTCGATCATATCCACTTCCTGTGCAAGCTGTGTGGCAACCTTCTTCGCCGCCTCGTAAATGGCAAGCTGTGTACCATAGGTTCCAAGGTAGTTAGGCTTATTAGAATCCTTTGTGATATTAGCGCCGCCGTTATTGTAAGCCAATTCAAGCGCCCACTTAGGACCGGTGCTCATTGTCATAAGCACGTTAAGACCTGTGCCCTTAACAATCTGAAGCTTGCTTTCAAGTCCTGTCAGATAGTTTGTGTTGTATGTATAGCTTGTTCCGTTATTTGCCGTCTGGTAGTAGCACCATCCAAATCGCTCTCGTACCCAGGTAACACCCGCAAGGCGCATCGCGGAAGCATAAGACCTTATAAGCTCACTATCATCGCCAAGATGTCCTGTCAAAACGGCATCCATCGCGAAAGGAGAATCCGTCAAGGTTCTTTCGCTCATTTTGGGGTTTACAACGTAAGAACAAAGTATGATACCATCAAGCTCGACCGTAAAGTATCCCGTGGGATGATTCATAAATCCAACGGATATCTTCTTCCTGCATCCATCGTCTCCCGTAACGTTTACTCTGGAAATGGGATTTCCGTAAAAGTCCCTGATTATAAACTCTACGGTTGCGCTTTCTGAAAAGCCGTATATGTAGTCTATCCTTATCGGATATCCCGCGTCAAACATATTGACCTCAGCAGCAGAAGTCAAGATATCCGCATTTGATTGCGCAGCCGAGTCGATCGTCACGCCGTAGCTGATAACGGGATTGTGTGGCATTCCGGAGGTATCCTTTGTCCTCTCGAAATCTTCGGTCATGTCACTGTAAACCTCATCATCCTTCGGTATATCAGTACCGTCGGGACGCGAAGGGTGCTTTAGACCACTATCAGAGACTTTGTCATGATTGTCTGTTGCATCAGGCAATACTTCATCCTTAATTTTACGCCACTGGTCACCAACATAAGATCCGAAGGCTGTGGCTTGGTGGAGGTAGTATATGTCACCGTCTTCTTGCATCTGCGGGAATACGCTATAATTATTCTCCATATAATCCGTCAGGAAATATGCTATGTCGAAATCATCATAGTGCTCTATCGTCACAGTAATGGATTCCGCCATAGAGCCGGCAGTCAGATTATTGTTAATAAGATAGCTCTTGACGTTAACTCTACCGATCACCCAACCGCAATGACGCTTGGCAAGATCAGCCGCCTCTACGGTATTTTCGAGAGTGGTGTATGTCTTTCCTCCAACAATATACGAAACCGTAACCTTAAGGCTGCCCGTAGGTGTAAAGCCGTTGTTAAGCTGATACTTCATGAACATGGGCATGCCTATCGGGACGTTGTTCGCAGTAAAGGTTGTAACGGTTTTGCTGCCCTTGCTTACGGTGTCGACGTGCATGTAGACCATTCCGTCCACTACCTCAATTGAGGTTGATCCGTCTGACGTAATGCTTGTGATATCGGAGTAAAATACTTGGGAGGAGGTTAATTTCGTCTTTGCTCCCCATGTCGCATTACAACCGTTACACGAATAAGAATAATCGCTGTTTTGCGCAGAAATGGTATGCTGTGACTTATCTTTTATGTCGTGACAATTAGCGCATTCCGACCAATGATAATTGTCGTCGTATATTCCTTCATATTTGTGCCCTTTAGCAGGAAGAACCTGGACCTCCGCGATAACATTACCGCACAATGTACACTCAGAACCTTCGGTTGAACCACCTTGTGTGCAGGTAGGTTCAACAGCAGGGGTAATCTTAAGCTCGTGCTCAAGCTTTTTTCCGTAAGGGGTATTACACTTTTCACATATTGCCTGAGCGGTACAAGTAGCAGTTCCGCCGGTGTGATCACACGCGATGGTACCGTCCTTGTTGTACTCTACCTGTCCGGCAACGTTAGCGAAGTTTGCGCCACGGTCCATGTAGGTCTCACCGTCTGCAAGAAGCGCGCGGAGATCTTCAAGGCTACCCATAGCAACGTAGGATACCTGAAGCTCGACG
>JAZSBL010000007.1:0-16302 GCA_045602385.1 Eubacteriales bacterium
ACACCTGCAACAACGTCCTCACCCTGTGCGTTGGTAAGGAACTCACCCATCATCTTCTTCTCGCCTGTTGCGGGATCACGGGTGAATGCAACGCCGGTACCACAGTTATCACCCATGTTACCGAATGCCATTGCCTGTACGTTTACTGCTGTACCCCAAGAGTAGGGGATATCGTTGTCGCGGCGGTAAACGTTTGCTCTGGGGTTATCCCAAGAACGGAATACTGCCTTAACTGCGCCGATGAGCTGCTCCTTGGGATCTGTGGGGAAGTCGGAGCCGATCTTTGCCTTGTACTCAGCCTTGAACTGCTCTGCGAGCTCCTTGAGGTCCTCTGCTGTAAGCTCAACGTCCTGCTTAACGCCCTTTTCTTCCTTCATCTTGTCGATGAGCTCCTCGAAGTACTTCTTTCCAACCTCCATAACGACGTCGGAGTACATCTGGATAAATCTGCGGTAGCAGTCGTAAGCCCAACGAGCGTTGCCGGACTTCTTTGCCATAACTTCAACAACCTGTTCGTTAAGACCAAGGTTAAGAATAGTGTCCATCATACCGGGCATGGATGCACGAGCGCCGGAACGAACAGAAACGAGAAGGGGATTTTCAAGATCGCCGAATTTCTTGCCGGTAACCTCTTCCATCTTTACGATGTACTCCATGATCTCTGCCATGATCTCATCGTTGATCTGTCTGCCGTCCTCATAGTACTGAGTGCAAGCCTCTGTGGAAATGGTGAAGCCCTGGGGAACGGGGAGACCGATGTTGGTCATCTCTGCGAGGTTCGCGCCCTTACCGCCGAGGATCTCACGCATGTTTGCATTACCTTCTGTAAAGAGGTAACAATACTTCTTTGCCATTGGATTTGTCCTCCATATTAAAAAATATTTTTTTACTGTTTGAATGCCTCGGGCCTTTTTTGACCCGACGTGAAAACATAGCAATAGATGCGCGAAGAAAATCCGCGCAATTACCCCCATATTTTAACGCGACTAATATTATAACACAATTTTCAACATAATGGAAGAGCTTGTGTCAAAAAAGAAAGACATATAAATGTAAACTTTTTTTTAACACTCGACAAATGACATAATTTTATTTGACAAAGGGGCATAAACATAGTATAATTTAATGGAAATATAAAAGCCGGTTTGCATAGGTTGATACCCCCTACCTTTTGCAAAGTGGCTGTAATGTCGTTGTATGCGATGTCAAATTTAAAAAACGGAGAAGGACATGTCTAACATATTTGATATTTTCAAGAAGATCGAGGCAGAGAAGCAGAGCAAGGCTCTCGCCCCCATAACCCACATAATCGTAGGTCTTGGCAACCCCGGTGATAAGTATGCAAATACCCGACATAACGCGGGCTTTATGATGATGGATTACATAAGCGAGAAATGTTCCGCGCCCGTCAACCGCGCAAAGTTCAAGGCGCTTGTGGGCGAGGCAACTGTTGCGGGCAAGCGAGTCCTGCTAATGAAGCCGCAGACCTTGATGAACGCGTCGGGCGAGGCGGTCAAGGAGGCTATGGCGTTCTACAAGATCCCGATTGAGAACGTGATCGTGCTTTCCGACGACGTAAATCTCGACGTTGGGCGCATGAGAGTGAGAAAAAGCGGCTCGGACGGCGGACAGAAGGGTCTGCGCTCGATAATCGAGCGACTTGGCAGCGACGAATTCCCCCGCGTGCGCTTCGGCGTAGGAAAAAAGCCCCACCCCGACTACGACATGGCGGATTGGGTGCTTGGCAACCTCTCGGCAGAGGACAAAAAGGCGCTTTCGGGCTGCTTTGCCACCGCTTTTGAGGGAATTGAGAAAATAATTCTCGGTGATATTGACGGAGCTATGCAGATCTGCAACTCCAAGAAATAGGAGATATATGTCAAACATTCTTACCGATCTCATACGGCTGGACAGGGAATACGGTGAGCTTTGCGAGTTAGCCAAAAAGAATTTTAAGGGTAAATCTCTTGAGATTGCCGCATCGGGACTTTCGGGCGGCGCGGCGGACGCGCTTGCTATTTCTCTTTGCCGCGACACCGAGGGAGAAAGGACAAGGGGCGGCAGAAAAAGCGCCGCGCTTTGCATCTGCCCCGAGGAAAAGCAGTGCAGAGAGCTATCCGAGGAGTACGCGCGCCTCGGACTTCGCACCGCGTTCTACCTATCCCGCGACCTGACCTTTTATAATATGACCGCCTCCCATGAGTTTGAGCATGAGAGGCTTATGGTCTTGTCGGGGCTTCTTTCGGGCGAGTATGACGTGGTCTTCTCAACGCCAAATGCCGCGCTTGGATATACCATCCCGCCCTCTGTGTTGAGGGACAGAATGATAAATATAGATATGCTTACCCGTACAGAGCCCGTCGAGCTTGCGGAGCGTCTTATTTCCGCGGGATACTCACGCACCCCCATGGTAGAGGTGGCGGGTCAGTTTGCGCAGAGGGGCGGTATTGTTGACGTATTCTCCCCCAACGCCGAGATAAAGGACTCCGAGGGGCAGATACGCCGCGGCGCGTTCCCCGTAAGAATAGAATTTTTTGACGACGAGATAGACAGAATGGGAGTTTTCGACGCCGAATCGCAGAGAATGCTCTATAACGTCACGTCGGTTTCGCTGACACTCTCTCGCGAGGTGCTGCTCGGCAAAGAGGAAAGGGATAGGATAGAGAAGGCTATCAGGGCGAGATTCAAGGAGTCGCACGACGAGAAGGCGTGCGAGACGCTTACACGCGAGCTGACTGCGCTTAAGGGGGAGCTTTCTGACGTTGGATTCGTTGATAAATACATCTCTCTTATCTACCCCGAAAAGACCTGCTTATTTGACTATTTTGATGAAAAAACACTTGTGCTGGTACGCTCTACGAGCGAGGTATACGACAGGCTCAAGGCAGACAAGTGGCACGAGGACGAGAGTATCAAGGAGCTTTGCGAGAGCGGTACTATTTCGCCTAAATACGCGGAATACTCCAAGAGCGCGGGCGCGCTTGACCTCTTTTTCGGGGGGAACGTGACGGTGCATCTCAACTCGCTCTCCTACGGTCTTAGCGACAAGCGGCTATCGGGACTTTTCGGCTTCCGCACGCGCCAGCCCGTGTCATACGCCGAGAAGTTCAATCTTCTGTGCGAGGACCTTATCGGCTACCACAGAGGCGGATATAAGACGGTGCTGATGGCAGAAAACAAGACCGCGGCGAAGAACCTTGCCCTGATGCTCGAGGACACCGATTTCAAGACCGCGATATTTGACGGTGAGGGCACAGACCCCGCAAGCCTTTCAAGCGAAACGGTCTACGTGGTATACGGAAAAAGCCTTATGGCATATGAGCTTGTTTCGCCTCGCGTGGCGGTGCTTACCACCGACGACGAGCTGACGAGAGGCAGCGCGAAGGGCAAGCTTACCACATCTCGCTCACGCGGAAGAAAAAAGAGAAACGACGCGCAGGCGATACTCTCCTACGCCGAGCTTGAGGTCGGTGACATAGTCGTACACGAGACCTACGGTATCGGCCGCTACTTAGGCCTTGAAAAGATAAAGATCGACGGCGTGAGCCGTGACTATATAAGCATTCAGTACGCGGGCAACGACAGGCTCTGCATGCCCGTTGAAAAGCTTGACCTTGTGTCGAAATATATCGGCGCGCATGCCGACGACGGACTTGTAAAGCTCTCGCGCATGGGCGGTGAGGCTTGGAAGCGCGCCACCCATAAAGCTAAGGGCGCGGTGCGCGAGATGGCGAAGGACCTTATCAAGCTCTATGCCGAGAGGATGCGCCGACCCGGCTTTGCCTTTGACCCCGACGACGCGATGCAAAAGGATTTTGAAGGCTCGTTTGACTACTCCGAGACCGACTGTCAGCTTGACGCGGTCGCGGATATAAAGCAGGATATGATGCGACCTGTGCCGATGGACAGACTTCTTTGCGGTGACGTTGGCTACGGCAAGACCGAGGTCGCGCTTCGCGCCGCGTACAAGGCGGTGCTTTCGGGTAAGCAGGTGGCGATTTTAGTTCCCACTACTATCCTTGCGCTCCAGCATTATCAGACGGCGGTCAGCCGATTCAGAAATTTCGCGGTGAACGTGGATATGCTGTCACGCTTCCGCACACCGAAGCAGATAGAGCAGAGCCTGCGCCGTCTTGAGCGCGGCGACACCGATATAATCATCGGTACGCATAAGCTACTGGGCAAGGACGTAAAATTCTCGGATTTGGGACTTCTCATCGTTGACGAGGAGCAGAGATTCGGCGTTGCTCAAAAGGAAAAATTAAAGCAGCTCGGCAACAATATAGACGTTCTCACTCTGACGGCAACGCCTATCCCGAGAACGCTTAATATGGCGATGGGCGGCATACGCGACATATCCCTGCTTGACGAGGCTCCGGGGGACAGACACCCGGTGCAGACCTACGTGCTTGAATATGACGAGCTTATTATAATGGACGCGATCAAGCGCGAGCTTCGCCGCGGCGGACAGGTATTTTATATCCATAATTTCGTCGAGTCGATAGACGGCGTGGCGGCTAAGATAAGCGAGGCTATCCCCGAAGCTCGCGTTACCGTGGCGCACGGAAAGATGGACAAGGAGCAGCTTGAGGATATCTGGTCGGGAATGCTCTCGGGCGACATTGACGTCCTTGTCTGCACCACGATAATAGAAACGGGAATAGACGTTCCCAATGCAAATACGCTTATAGCCGACAGGGCAGACAGGCTTGGACTTTCGCAGCTGCATCAGCTTCGCGGACGAGTCGGACGCTCGTCGCGCCGCGCATACGCATATTTCACCTATCCCAAGGGCAGGGCTATCTCCGAGATCTCGCAGAAGCGGCTTGAGGCTATACGAGAGTATGCCGAATTTGGTGCGGGCTTCAGAATTGCCTTGCGCGATATGGAGATACGCGGCGCGGGCAACATTCTCGGCGCGGAGCAGCACGGTCACCTTGAGGCTATCGGCTACGACCTGTATATCAAGCTTTTAAACGACGCGGTGCTTGAGGAGAAGGGCGAGGTCGTCCGCGAGAGGGGAGATTGTGTTATCTCACTTGAGCATGACGCGCTTATCCCCGAAAAATACGTGCGCTACCCCGGTCAGAGAATGACGCTTTACAAGCGCATAGCTCTCATTCGCAATCAGTATGACAGGGACGATATCGCAGACGAGCTTCTCGACCGCTTTGGCGAGATGCCGCTCCCGGTTGAAAACCTACTCAATATCGCGCTCATCCGCGCGACCGCCATCGATCTCGGAATCAAGCAGATAACCGAGATAGGCGGTGAGATACGCATGTATCAGTCTGAGCTTAACACCCCGATGTGGCAGGAGATGTCCTTTATTTTGGGCGGACGGCTCAGGGTGGTGCTCGGCACGGTCGGCGACAGCTACGTGACCTTAAAATTGCGTCAAGGCGAGAATTCTTTGAAGATAATTAACAAAATGTTTGAAAATTATCTTGAAAGCGTACAAACAATGGAAAAGAATTCAGACGAAATTTGATGTATAATGTAAGATGACAAAATTTTAGTCCAAGGAAGAAAAAATGAAAAAAACAGTTAAGATGATCGCTATTCTGTCTTGCTTTTTCCTTCTTTTGTCGGCTCTCGCGTCATGCGGCGCGAAGACGATGATAAAGTACGGGGATAAGACGCTTAGCGTAAACGTATATGAGTTTCTCCTCTCCCGAATGAAGGGAACGCTCGGCTACTACGGCTACGAGGTCGATAGCGAGAGCTTCTGGAACACCGTGGTCGATATGCAGGGCACTACCTACGACGATTATTTCAGAGAGACTATCAAGGAGCAGGCGGTGAACTACGTCGTTGCCGAGAAGATCTTTGACGAGGAGGGCCTTGCTCTAACTGAGGAGCATGAGGCGAGAATAGACTCTATCCTTGAAAATTACGTAAAGAACGCGGGCTCTGTCAAGGAGCTTAACGCCGAGCTTAAGGAGTACGGAATAAACTACGATATGCTCCGCGAGATATATATTCTTGAGGCGAAGATGCAGCTTTTGAAGGAGCATCTCTACGGCGAGAACGGCGAGAAGATAAGCGATGATGACAAGGAAAAGTACTTTAACGAAAGCTACGTCGCGTTCAGACAGATATTCCTGGCGACCTATACGTACATCATAGACGAGGACAGATTCGGCGATCAGGTCTATTACACCGACGAGAGCCACAAGGCTATCGCCTACGACACCGTGAACGGAAAGACGATGAACGATGAGTTCGGCAAGCCGATAAAGGACGTTCTCGGTAATCCCGAGTATTTTACAGAGGACGGAAAGCATATCGCCTACGATAAGGAAAACGGAGTTCTCGGATATCTGTATACAGAAAGCGGCGAGAAGGCTGTAACAGACCTTACCGACGAGGAAAAGGCAGAGCTTTACGACAAGGCTCAGAGCTACGTTTATGACTGTGACGGTAATGTAGCGCTCTTTGAGAAGTATATAGGCCTTTACGATGAGAGCGAGAGCGGCGGTGTCGTTTACCTCAACTGCTCGCAGGGATATTACGCTACGCAGAATCAGTCTGCGGCGTATTTTGACGAGATAGCAAACGTCTTAGAGGAGCTTGAGGCGGGCGAGTGCGCGCTTTATAAGTCAAGCTACGGATATCACGTTCTCTGCAAGTATGAAAACGAGAGCGGCGCATACGACAAGGAAGAAAACAAGGACGTTTTCGAGGGCTTTTACGACGATCTTATAACCAAAATGTTTAACGATCTGTGTCAGAGCAGAGCGGGTGAGGTCGAAATAGACGAGTCGGTATTTGAGGATGCGCTTTCTATGAAGGAAATCGGAATCAACGTGAAGTATTAAGCGAGGAGCGGCTTTTTGATGAAATTTACGGGATTTAAGAATATAAAAAGGATAGCTTGTCTTGTCCTTGCCCTTATGCTTTGCGCGGGCGCTTTGGTCTCCTGCGCGGATGCCGTCAAGGACCCTATCATGGAGTATGACGGACAGAAGATCTCGCTTGAGATGTATGAATTCATGCTCTCGCGCATGAAGGGAAGCCTTGCAAGAGAGGGTATTGACACAAGCTCGACCAGTGAGTTCTGGGGCGAGATGCACGGCGACACAGGACTTACAAACGAGCAGTATTACAACAAGACGGTTATAGACACCTGCAAGAATTATCTTGCGGCTCTTGTTATCTTTGAGGAGGAGGGAATGACACTCTCCGATACAACGCTTGCGGCGATAGAGGAGGAGATAAACTTCTATATCGAGTACGACGGCAAGGGCGACGAAGAAAAGCTTGATCTTATTTTGCAGAAGTATGGCACTACCACCGAGGGACTGCGCAAGATCTATGAGATAGAGGCGAAGTACAACGCGGTAGTCGCAGCTCTTTACGGCTCGGAGGGCTCACAGATAGCGGGCAACGTAAAGGACGAATATTACAAGGAGAATTATCACCGATTCAAGCAGATACTTGTATCAAATTTCTACTACAAGGATGAGGTTGACGAGAACGGCGATACCGTTTATTTCGACCCCGAAACAGGCAAGCCGATCTACGATGCCGAAGGCTCTTATCGCTATAATGAGAAAGAGGAGCGACTGCTTGACGAATACGGCGTGGCGATCCGGTTCGGTGAGGACGGAAAGCGTCTTTACGACACCGAAAAGGGCAAGCCCGCGCCCGAAAAGGACGCGAATGGACGCGCAGTTGAGTATTATTATACCAACGAGGAGATGGCAGAGCGAGAGGCAAAGGCAAAGGAGCTGCTTTCCTCTATCGGCAAGGGTAATTTCTCCGCGTTTGAGGCGGAAATTCCGAATTGGGAGCTTTACGAGGGCGCGGATGAATACTGTCCTGAGGGCTATTACCTGAGCGATATTGAGAATGGCGCTTACGACGACACGATGAATGCTATACTTGCGGCTTTAAAAGAGACGCAGGTAGGAGAGGTCAGACTCGTGGAGAGCGTTAACGGCTATCACCTCATAATGAAGTATGCGCTTGACGCGGGCAAATATGAAAACTCTGAGTATGCGCGATGGTTTACCGAATTTAATTCGAGCCTGACAAGCAAGCTTTTCATGGACAAGTGCGGAAAGTATTTTGACAAGATAGAGCTTGACGACGATAATATCGCGAAGGCGAAGAGTATTAAGTCGGTAGGACAGAATTACGATTATTAAAAAAGAAAAAGGGCAGAGAGGGAAGTTCTCTGTCCTTTTATTGTTGCGGTATGGTCGCAAGTTTACCGCCAGTTTGCTGCGGTTCAAATTTTGATCTATCGGGGTGTCCACGGCTGTAAAATTCGTTTGGATTACGCTTGGCGTAAGCCTCCCTTGTGTAAAGGGAGGTGGATTGCGAAGCAAGACGGAGGGATTGTTCTAGTGCATATGTTTCATTTACAATCCCTCAGTCAACTGCGTTGACAGCTCCCTTTACACAAGGGAGCCTTTCTTTTTAGTCCGCCATCTCCCCCGATAAATCGCAATTTGAGAGGGTCGCTCCGGGGATCAGAACCATACGCAAAGCCTTGCGGCTTTGCTAACCGACACGCTTGCAGGCAAGCGGTCGCTCCACCGCTCGCGGCGCTACGCTTGCTCGCGTGGTGGTTCGATGCCCCTGAGCCGCCCCATAATGCGAAAAAAGCACCCGATTGGGTGCTTTTCGCATTATGGGGTGAGCGAAGGGGATCGAACCCTCCACCTCCAGGGCCACAACCTGGCGCTCTAGCCATATGAGCTACGCCCACCATACCGTGGCGTGGCTTGAGGGATTCGAACCCCCGACCTACTGCTTAGAAGGCAGTTGCTCTATCCAACTGAGCTAAAGCCACATGGTTTGTCGGACCTTGTTGAAAGTCTTTTTTACAAAAAATCAGCAGTGCCTATCCCCTCGGGGAACCGGCACTGCCGGTGGAGCGAGTGATGGGAATCGAACCCACGCGACCAGCTTGGAAGGCTGGAATTCTACCATTGAACTACACTCGCAAATGCTCGTTTTGCAAGGATTTTTTACCGTCCTCGCTCAACGCTTATATATCATACCACAAGCCCCCCGGTTTGTCAATACTTTTTCGGAAATTTTTTTTGAAAATATTTTATTTTTCCCAAATGCGGAAAAAATCTTGAAAAAAGGCTTGATACATATACAATTATGTAGTATAATATATAAGATAATGGGGTAGAATTTGTTTTCTGCCTGAAAGTGAGGTGTTTTTATGTCAAATTGGTTCTTACCTGATTACATATTTGCAAAATTTGACGATCTAACCGTCGGATTTTTACGGGAACTTGGCATCAAGGCTCTCCTTATAGATATTGACAACACTCTCGCGCCCTACGAGGTCGCAGAGCCCGACGGGCGAATAAGAGCATGGTTCGACACCTTGCGCGAGAACGGCATCTCCGCCACACTCGTTTCAAACAACGACCGCGAGAGAGTCGAGCTTTTTAACCGCACTCTCGGTCTGCCCTACTACTACAAGAGCGGCAAGCCCTTTGCAAAGAACCTCAAAAAGGCTATGGCGGCTATGGGCTCGGATAAGTCGAACACCGCTATGCTCGGCGATCAGCTGCTGACCGACGCGGCGGCAGGCAAGCACATAGGGCTTACTACCTTTATCGTTCCGCCCATCAGGGACAAGAGCAACGCGTTCTTCCGCGCAAAGCGCGCGCTTGAGCTGCCCACAATAAAACGCTACGTGAAAAAGCACGGCGAGGAGGCGCGCGAGATCTGCGACTTCTGGCTGAACAAAAGATTTAACGAAAAAAGAGGATAAAAATATATGTCAAAAGCAAAATTCGGCCCCGGCGGCAACGGCGATCTTTTCTACGCCGCGGGCGGCAAGGGAAGCGTTGATGCTCCGAAGTGGCTCTCTGCCTACGGTCTTGACGCCTACGAGTTTGAGGCGGGCAACGGTATCGCGGCAGGCGAGGCTACACTCCGCAAAATCGGTGAAGAGGCGAGAAAATACAATATCTCAATGTCGCTGCACACACCGTATTTTATTTCTCTCTCGGGTGTTGACCCCGAAAAGAGACTTAAGAGCATAGATTACATTCAAAAGTCGCTTTGGGCGGCGGAGCTGCTTGGCGCGGACGAGATAGTCATACATAGCGGCAGCGCGGCGAAGATAAGCCGCGAGGAGGCTATGCGCCTCTCCTGTGACACGCTCTATAAGGTCATCGAGGCGGTTGGCGACACGCCAATAAAGCTCGGTATCGAAACGATGGGCAAGGTCAATCAGCTTGGAACTCTTGACGAGGTCATTGAGCAATGCCGCGTTGACAGTCACTACGTTCCCGTGGTCGACTTCGGTCACATGAACGCGCGCGAGATCGGCGGACTGTTTGTGACAAGCGACGATTACAGAAGAATATTTGACAAGATCGCGTTAGGGTTAGGCGACGACGTGGCAAGAAATCTTCACTGCCACTTCTCGAAGATCGAGTTCACGGGCGCGGGGGAGAAGAAGCATCTGACCTTCGCTGATACCGTTTACGGTCCCGACTTTGAGCCGCTTATCGAGGCTATCGTCAAGGAAGACCTCACACCTCGCATTATCTGCGAGTCTGCGGGCACGCAGGCAGAGGACGCCAAGGCGATGAAGGATTATTACGAAAAGCTTATGGAGGAAAGATAAAATGAGCAAGCTTGATAAATTTAAGGTGAAACTCAACGAGGCGGGAGCCGATGCGGCGATCCTTTCCTCGGTTGTAAACCAGAGATATATGACGGGATTTGACTATACCGACGGATACGTTCTGATAACCAAGAACAAGTCCTACGTTCTGGCAGATTTCAGATACATTGAGGCGGCAAGGACAAAGGTAAACACCGCTGAGTACGAGGTGGTAATGCCCGAGACCTCTATGATGGTATGCCTCTCATCTCTTCTTGACTCCAACGAGTGCAAGACCGTGCTTTTCGAGGACGCGACCCTCTCTGTTGCCGAGCTTGAGAGAATGAAGAAGATGCTCGTCGGCAAGAGCCTTGAGGCGGGGGCGTCAAAGATCGCGGACGGACTCCGACTTTACAAGGATGCCGAGGAGATAGAAAAGATCAAGAAGGCGCAGGCGATAACCGACGCGGGCTTTTTACACATGCTTGAGGTGCTTACCCCAAACATGACCGAGATCGAGGCGGCGCTTGAGCTTGAGTTCTTTATGAGAAAAATGGGTAGCGAGGGCGTAGCCTTTGAGACTATCGCGGTTTCGGGCTCGGCTTCCTCACTTCCGCACGGAGTTCCGAGAAACGTAAAGCTTGAACGCGGATTCTTCACCATGGACTTTGGCGCAAAGTACGACGGATACTGCTCGGATATGACGAGAACGGTAGTTATCGGCAAGGCGGACGACGAGATAAAGCGCCTTTACAACACGGTACTCAAGGCGCAGACCGCCGCGCTTGACTTTATTTGCGAGGGAGTGAGCTGCAAAGAGGCAGACACGGTTGCGCGCGACATAATCGACAACGCGGGATACAAGGGCAGATTCGGTCACTCGCTTGGCCACGGTGTCGGAATGTATATTCACGAGAGCCCCCGTCTTTCCCAGGTCATGCCCGCCGAGGCGAAGCTCCAGCGAGGTCATATTGTGACGGTTGAGCCGGGCATCTATATTGAGGGACTGTACGGCTGCAGAATCGAGGATATGGTTGGAATTATGCCCGACGGCAGTACGTATAATTTCACACACAGCCGAAAAGACCTTATAGAGCTTTTCTGATATGAGAAAGATATTTTCACTTGACAGGCTTGAGGGGGATATGGCAGTTTGCATCTCCGACGATGACGATACCGTGATCATACCAGCCGAAAAAATTTCATTTCTGGCATTGCATGACGTATTCTCCGCGGAGATATCGGGCGATACGCTGGAGTCGATAACCCCTATGCCCTATGAGCGTGAGAGGAGAGAGGCGGAGAGCCGCTCCCGATTACACGCCATAGCGAAAAGATCAAAAAATAAATCCTGACACTCCCGAAAGGAACTCAAAAACATGAACAGCTACGTATTTGCGGCAACCGCCGCAGAGGAAAACATAAGGAATATAAACCCGAATCTGCACACTCTGCTTGTAGACAAATTCTCTCTTGGCGGAACGATGGCGGAGCTTTATCTTATGCTTGCAGGCGTTGTTCTGTGCATAATCATTCCTTACCTTATAGGAAGTATAAATCCGGCGATAATCTTCTCCCGCGTCTTTTTCCATGACGACATAAGGGAGCACGGAAGCGGAAACGCGGGCACTACAAACACTCTGCGCACATACGGTAAGAGAATGGCGGCGCTGATACTGTTTCTTGATTTTCTCAAGGCGGTCATATCGGTAATTATCGGCACTCTGATACTTCCGTATCAGCTTGGCGGCGGCGCGATAGCGGGAATATTCGTTATTTTAGGCCACGCCTTCCCGATCTACTTTAAGTTCAGGGGCGGAAAGGGCGTTGCATGCCTTGCGGGCGTCGTACTGATGCTCTCGCCCATTTCATTTGCGATACTTGTCGCGACCTTTGCCGCAATAGTCGCAATGACGAGGTTCGTTTCGCTTGGCTCTATTATGTGCGTAATGCTTTTCCCCTTGATCCACAACGCGTTCTATCCAAAGCAGCCCTGGACAACGATAGCGTCTATCGTTATCATGCTGATAGTAGTGTTCATGCACAGGGAAAATATCAAGCGCCTTTGGGCAGGTAATGAATCGAAGATCTCCTTTCGAACAGAGAAAATCAAGAAGACAGACAAGACAGAGAATACACAAGAGGATAATAATGGCGACACTTGATAATAACGCGGAGCTTATTTTGTCCTTGACACAAAGGGCGGCTGAGAGCGGAGTCTTAAAAAAGGCGGTGCTCTCAAAGCCCCACGACAGCCTTATAAAAAAGACTGTGCTTTCACCAAAGAGTATTGCGGGGCGCAATATTCTGCAGGCGGAAAGCTTTTTCACCGACAATAAGGCAAAGCACAAAAATATAGAAATGGGGGATAGCGAGGCTCTCTGCGAGCTTATAGCCGGCTATTCCCAGATAAATATTCTCACCACGCTTGGCGATGCCGAATACAAGGTGTCAAAATCGGGCAACAGCGCGATTATCGGCGGAGATAAGCTGCGCCGTGCTCTGGAAAGCGTTGACACGCTTGGTATTGAAAGCCCGAAGCGGATAGCTCCCGCGCAGAACAATAAAAAGAAGAACTATATTTTATCGGGTGACGAGCCCTTTCTGAAGCTGATAGGCGTCAGCGACGAGAAGGGCAGAGTCTACGACAAAAAGCAGGCAAAATTCAGACAGATAAACCGTTTTCTGGAGCTTGTGCGCGACGTGGAGAAGCATCTGCCCGACGGTAAGCTTCGCATTTGCGACCTTTGCTGCGGCAAGAGCTATCTTTCCTTTGCTCTTTACCACTATTTCGCAATAATTCAGGGCAGAGAGGTGAAGATGACGGGAGTTGACCTTAAGGCCGACGTTATCGAGTACTGCTCGGGCGTTGCGCGCTCGGTCGGCTTTGACGGACTTGAATTTATCTGCGGCGACGTAAACCTTTATAACACCGAGGACAAGGTGGACATGGTTGTTTCTCTCCACGCCTGCGATATTGCTACCGACATCGTTATCGGCAAGGCGATAGAGTGGCAGGCAAAGGTGATACTCTCAACACCCTGCTGTCACCACGAGATGAACAGGCTGCTTGATTGCTCCGCGCTCTCCTTTATCGCGGACTACTCGATGTTAAAGCAGAAGCTCTGCGACGCGGCGACCGACGCGCTCCGACTCAAGCTCATGGAGGCGAACGGCTACGATACCGCGGCTCTTGAGCTTATCGACCCCGAGGAAACGCCGAAGAACATAATGCTTCGCGGTATCCGCAAAAACAATTTCGACATTAATTCCGATAAGGCGCAGGCGCTTTACGCGGAATACGTAAATACCTATAAATTCCTGACGGGGAAAGAGCCCGTGTGGGGCAGGAGGTAAAGAGCGGCTCGACCGTGATTCTGGAATAAAAGATGGGACTTATAAAAAAGATATTCGGGAATATGACAAAGAGCAAAAATCCCGACAGCAAGAGATTCAAGTGGGATATGGCGCGCCAGATTTGCGGCCACCACGTAAAGTACGTCACCGAGGAGATAAACGGCACGCATGAGGTCATAGGTCGCTCGGGCGGACTCAATATCAAGGACGACGAGCTGCTCGTCTTCGCCTCTGCCGACGTGCTTATGCGTTGCAAGGTTGAACAAATGCAGGCTTGGGAGCTGCTGAGCAAGGACGGAGTGGTGATCACCGCCCCCGACCTTGAGCATGACGGCAAGGTGAGAACGGTTATCGTTCACTACGTATATTACAGATAAAAGGCGGCGGGAGCAAGCCACCCGCCCTACAAGTTTACCGAACATTGCAGAGAAATTGGTTTCGGATAAGAAAGGATAAATGACATGTTTGTAAAGGAAACGACAAAGGGAATGAGAGATATTCTCCCCCGCGAGGCGGAGATAAGAGAGTATCTTCTCAATAAAATGAAAAAGACCTACGCATCATTCGGCTTTTCGCAGATAGAAACTCCCTGCGTGGAGCATATCGAGAACCTGACAAGCAAGCAGGGCGGCGATAACGAGAAGCTTATTTTCAAGATACTTAAGAGGGGCGAAAAGCTGAACGCGGGCGCGGAGAGCCTTAACGTGGACGAGCTTGTCGACTCCGGACTCCGCTACGATCTTACCGTTCCGCTTTCGCGCTACTACGCGAATAACGCGGCAAACCTCTCCTTGCCCTTCAAGGCAATGCAGATAGGCCCCGTTTGGCGCGCTGACAGACCGCAGAAGGGAAGATTCAGGCAGTTCGTGCAGTGCGACATCGACATTTTCGGTGACGCGACAAATTCCGCGGAGATAGAGCTTATCACCGCTACCTCTACCTACCTTGAAAGCGTTGGCGTAGGCGGAGTTACTATCGTTATAAACGACCGCAAGATACTTGCGGCTATGGCTCGCGCAAGCGGATTTTCAGAGGAAAACTTCTCGCAGGTGTTCATCATTCTTGATAAGTACGACAAGATCGGCGAAAGTGGAATCGAGAAGGAGCTTATTGAGTCGGGCTACGACGCAGACTGCGTTGCAAAATATATGGAGATATTCCGCGGAGCTATGGCGGCAGAGGACAGATTTGCATTCCTCGGCGAGGCTCTTGGCGAGAACGTCGAGGCGGGAGTTATCGACAACCTCAAGGAGATAGTTGACGCGGTGGCAACCATTTCGGGCGGTCGCTTCAACCTTGAATTCGACCCCACCCTCGTTCGCGGAATGGGATACTATACCGGCGTTATCTTTGAGATCCACTCCGAGGACTTCAAGGGCGCAAGCGTTGGCGGCGGCGGTCGCTACGACAATATGATAGGCAACTTCACGGGTCAGAAGACCCCCGCGTGCGGATTCTCGATCGGCTTTGAGAGAATAGTTTCGGCTCTTGTCGATAAGAACTTCAAGCCCGAGGGAGCAGGGGAGAAGACTGCTATCCTTTACGACAAGCGCATGAGCGTATCCGACTATGCCTTGATGCAGAAGGCGGCAATGGACGCGCGCGCAGAGGGCAAGATCGTGCTTGTGCAGAAGATGAACAAGAACGTCGGCTTCCAGAAGCAGAAGCTCGAGGCAGAAGGATACACGAGATTTATCGATATCCGCTACCCCGACGAGATGGCGAAGCTTGAACAAATCTAAATAATATAACAAAAGAGAGGGGAAACCCTCTCTTTTTTATTCAGTGCAGAGTGCAAAATGCAGAATGCAGAGTTACAAGCCTGTAGGGGCGGTTATCAACCGCCCGCGCACAAATTGTGATTTATTGGGGAGATGGCGGACTAAAAAGAAAGGCTCCCTTGTGTAAAGGGAGCTGTCAACGCAGTTGACTGAGGGATTGTAAATGAAACATATGCAGTAGAACAATCCCTCCGTCTTGCTTCGCAATCCACCTCCCTTTACACAAGGGAGGCTTACGCAAAGCGTAATCCAAACGAATTTTACAGCCGAGGACTCCCCGACAAATCAAAATTTGAATAGGTAAGTTAAAACAAAAAAGGCACGGTGAGAAACACCGTACCTTTTGGAGCTGGTAATGTGACTCGAACACACGACCTGCTGATTACGAATCAGCTGCACTACCGACTGTGCTATACCAGCGACTTGAATATTATATCACACGTCTGCAAGTTTTGCAAGAGATTTTCAAAAAATTATTTTTTATTTTTATTTTGGAAAGATCTTGAAAGAGGGGGGCGGGGAAGAAAAAAGCTTTTTCAATTCTTATCTTGGGAAGTTTTTGAAAAGGATAGG
>JAZSBL010000008.1:0-29214 GCA_045602385.1 Eubacteriales bacterium
AAAGGCTCCCTTGTGTAAAGGGAGCTGTCAACGAAGTTGACTGAGGGATTGTAAATGAAACATATGCACTAGAACAATCCCTCCGTCTTGCTTCGCAATCCACCTCCCTTTACACAAGGGAGGCTTACGCCAAGCGTAATCCAAACGAATTTTACAGCCGTGGACACCCCGATAAATCAAAATTTGAAATGCGGTTTTTGCGGGCGGATATGGAATCCGCCCCTACGAGCATATAATTCTGCATTCTGCACTCTGCATTCTGCATTCTGCACTTTGCACTCATCTCCTCCCCGACAAATCAAAATTTGAATTGGCGACAAAAAAGGACTGCCGTGGCAGTCCTTTTGGGGTATTATATGCTTATTGATCGATACGCCTCATAATCGGGGGCGGGGGCGGAGCCGTTCAAGCCGCTCCGAAAAGTCGAAGTTAATTAATCAACATACTCCGAAAAATCAAGCGTGAGGTCGGTGCGCGCCGTCGGGCGCGTGGGGTCGGAGAGGTCTATCCTCGCTTTGTCCGAAAACTGCATAGTTCCCTCCGCAAGTATCTCGTACAGCACTCTGAACTTGACGTCAAGCTCGTTTACGTTGCCGAATTTCACCTGAAATTTCTCTGCGTAGATAAGCGTTACGTCGTATTTCTCTGTCAGGATTACTCCGTTTGCCCCCTCGTGGTATCCGCTTTCCTTGAGCGCCGAGAGGAACCTTGTAACGTACTCGTAATACCTCTCGTCCTGTACAGGGTAGAGCGTTTCCTTTTCCTCGTTGGTTTCCTCTACCGTGTCGTAAAAGACAAGTGTTTTGCCAAGGACAGGCTCACGTACCTCGGGAATTTTGATAAGCACCGCGCCGTACGCCGAATACTTTGAGCCCGAGTTGCCTATGTCAAGCACGGTCAGGTCCTTATCAAGCGCGCAATACTTATCCCCTATCTGGGTGTAATAATCGACCTCCATAAGCTCGATATAGATCGTAACCTTGCCAAACGGAGTCTTTGTGACCTTAACCTTTTCGGCAAGCGGCATGTTTTCCTGAATATTCCTCTTTATCGCCCACGAGGATCTCCAGAAAAGCCCGTCGCCTATGTCTATCTCGGCCGCAGAGATGACCTCCCCCTCGTTGAACACGGTGACGTCGCCCGTGACGTCTATCGTGTCTATCCTTATGAAAATGACCGCGGCTATGATCAATACAAGCAGAGCCCCGCCCGCGATCAGCGCGGCGGTAATGCGGCGGCGCGCTCGCGCGCCAAAGCGAAGCGTCAGCTTCGCCCTCAAGCCATCAAGGCTTTCTCTTGCCTTATCAGCGGCTTTCTTCTTGCCCATAACCTCTCGTCCTTTCCTTGTCTTTAATATCGTCCTTCGGTTTTATTTCGCTATAAGTCGAGCTATCTCCTCATAGATGCGCTCGTTTGCATCGGGAGCGGCAAAATCCCTTATCTTCTCACCCAGTGTCTTGCATCTCTCGCCGTCCTGCAAAAGGCTCTCTACCGTGCGCCAAAGCTTGCCCGACGCGAATTCCTTTTCCTCGCAAAGCTCGCACGCGCCCTTATCGTATATCGCCTTGGCGTTCTTATACTGGTGGTTTGCCACAACGTAGGGCGAGGGCACGAACACTACCGTCTTGCCAAGCAGCGCCGCCTCGGATATAGTCATAGCACCCGCGCGGCAGACAAGCAGATCGCAATCCGCCATTCTTCTGTCCATGTCGTAAATATAATCGGTGAGTGTAACGTTCTCTCGACTGTCAAGTCCCGCGCGCGCGTACTCGCTCTTCATTCTCTCATAGTCGCGCTTGCCCGACGCGTGGTAGAACTCCACACGCGGGAACTTATCCGCCAGCACCATAAGTGCCGCCACTACGCCGTCATTCATGGTCTCAGAGCCGCCCGAGCCGCCGAAGATCAGCACCTTTTTCTCAAAGTCCGATCTCTCCTCGCTTTTGGCGATTGCTCTCTTTTTTTCGTCAAAGACAGAGGGGTTGCCGACATTGACCAGCCTTTTCGCCCCCTTAAGCTCTGCCATGGTCGACTCAAAATTGGTCATTACCGAGTCAACTCTTGGCGCAAGGCGCGTTACCGCCTTGCCCGGGATAGCGTTAGACTCATGCACGAGGGTGGGAATACCCATTTTCGCGCCCGCGTTGAGGACGGGATAGCACGCAAAGCCGCCCGTGCCGATTATTATATCGGGCTTGAACTCCCCGATCA
Organism: Eubacteriales bacterium; assembly: GCA_045602385.1. Taxonomy (GTDB): domain Bacteria; phylum Bacillota; class Clostridia; order Oscillospirales; family CAG-272; genus SVTX01. Next base: position 2,212 of record JAZSBL010000008.1, read on the forward strand.
GTCTTTTCGCCTGCCCTGCCGACTTTACCATGCAGTAGAGGGTCTTGAGATTTCGGGGGTCGTATATCTTATGGCTACCGCATATATCAACGCGGTGGAGCTTATATCCTGCGCGCGTAACGAGGTCGACCGCCTTGTCGTTTGGCAAGGACGAGCTTACAAACTCGATCACAGCGTCGGGGTCATGTCTTTTTATCGTATCGGCGATCGCAAGCGCGGGGTTTACGTGTCCCGCGGTGCCGCCGCCTGTCAAGAGCACCTTCATATTTATCTCCGTTTATTTTTTTACGTATGAAAATCTTGAAATTGAGAGGACTATTCCCATCTCGAAAACCTGTATCATCTGCGCGTTTCCTCCCGACGAGAAGAATGGCAGAGCTATACCCGTATTGGGCATTGAATTTGTGACAACGGCGATATTCAATACCGCCTGAAGCGCAATGTGCGTTACAAGTCCGTACGCGACGAGCGACGTGAATTTATCGGGCGCGCGTGACGCTATCTTGTATCCTCTCCACAAAAGCAGGGCGAACAGGATTATTACAAGCGCCGCGCCGAAAAATCCAAGCTCCTCGCAGACTATCGTGAATATAAAGTCATTCTGCGGCTCGGATACGTAGCCGAACTTCAATCTTGAGTTTCCAAGCCCGACGCCGAATATTCCGCCCGAGCCTATGGCGTACAGTCCCTGCCAGGTCTGCCAAGCAGAGCCGCGGGGGTCTGCGTTTTCCAAAAAGAGCCAGGTGGTAACGCGCTCCATCGCGTAGTCCGACACAAGCAGGACAAGTCCGACGGCAAGCGCGCCAAGAGCGCAGATGATCAAAAGCCACTTCTTGTCCGCGCCGCCAAGAAACATGACGCAAAGACCAAGCAGGCCTATGATGATAAGTCCCGAGAGGTGCTTCTCAAGCATTACGAGTCCGCAAAGAGAGCCTATTACAAGCAAGGGATAGAGTATTCCGTATCTGAAATGTCCCTTGAATTTCTGCGAAAGCTCTATCTTCTTTTCATACTTTGACATTATAAGCGCCAAGAACATGACTACCGCGACCTTCGCGATCTCGGAAGGCTGCAGCGTGATAGGTCCTATCTGTATCCAACGGTTAGCTCCACCGCCGCTCGTTCCTATAACAAGCACCGCCAAAAGCAGAATTATCGAGCCGATATACGCCGCCATCGAAAACATGCGCCAGAATGAGGGGCGCGCAAGAATTACAAAGGGTACAGTTCCTATCACCGCAAGCAGCATATATCCGATATGCCTTGTAATGTAGTAGAGGCTATCTCCCGTTTCAAGCTCCGCGGTATAGAAGCTCGCGCTGTACGACATTACCGCGCCGAATGATGCAAGCGCGATTACGATAAGGAGAAAATAGACGTCTATGCCGCCGCACTTGAGGACCTTTTCCTCTTTTTCCTCGGTCTTATGGATAGGCTCAAGGTATATGGGATCGTTTTCCTCAAGGCTCTTTTCAAATATGTTATTCAGTTTTTCGGTGCCGCGGACTATAAAGCCGCGCTTTTTTTCCTTCGGCATAAGAGCCTCCTCTCCTGTTTATTTTTATGATATTCCCTATCAGAGTATCGTGCCAAGCACTCCGATCGCGGTGAAGATCGCGCTGGCGATAAAGAATACCGTTACTATCTTATTCTCCGACCAGTTGCAGAGCTGGAAGTGGTGATGCACGGGGGCTTTCTTGAATATTCTCTTTCCGTGCGTTGCCTTGAAGTAAAGCCTTTGGGCAAGGCTTGAAAGCATGTCAAGCACGTATACGAAGCCCATTATCACGACCGCGATAAACTCACCCGAGCTTATTGCAAGTCCCATGATGATACCGCCGATATAAAGCGAGCCTGTATCTCCCATGAACACCTTTGCGGGGTGATGGTTGTAGACAAGGAAGCCGAGAAGCGAGCCTAAAAGCGTTGCCGCAACTATCGCTGCGTATCTCGGCGCGGTGGGCTCTACCGTGAAATATATCGCCACCGAGCTTATGCTCATAAGAATTATTCCAAGCGAGCTTGCTACTCCCACAGAGGATGCAAGTCCGTCAAGTCCGTCGGTAATATTTGTGCTGTTTACAAATCCGACTATAACGAGCAGATAAAGAGCGTAGGCAAGATAGCCAAGCTCAAGCTTGATTGCCGTAAACGGAATACCGATGGCGGTCGTGAGCTTGCCCGTCATGCCCATCATGCAAAGGTATGCCGCCGCAACGACTATCTGCAAGATCAACTTCTGCGACTCGCTGAGTCCCTCGTTTCTCTTCCCCTTGAGCTTCTTGTAGTCGTCCACAAAGCCTATCATCGCGTTTGCAACGCCCAAGCAAAGGGTAAGCGCCAAGGGGATAAGATCTCCCGCCGCGCTTCTGTTGCCGATAAGCCCAATGCTCTCAAGCACTACCCACAAAAGCATTACCGCAAGCGACGCGATTATAAAGCAGATGCCGCCCATTGTCGGTGTGCCCGACTTTGCCGCGTGCTCGGCTACGTATTCGTTTATCGGCTGGTTTGCCTTTTTGTTTTTAAGAACGGGAATTATAAATTTACCCAAAAGCACGGTCATGCCGAAAACAAGCGCCGCGATTATAAATGATTCAAGTCCTATTTTATGCGTGTAGTTTATCTTAAGTATCTCGTAAAGCATTTTATGCTATTCCCTTCTTTTTTGCCGTCGGTTTTATCCTGTCTTATTATCAGGTCGTTTCAAAAAGTGTTTTTATTGCTCTTTCAAGCGCGACTCCTCGGCTTGCCTTGAAAAGCAGAGTGTCACCCTCTCGCATTTCATCTCTGATGCTCTCACACAGGGCATCTATGCTCTCGGTGTCCTCTACGGCATGGATGCGCTCCTCGGCAAGTCCCGCGTCAAGCGCGCCCTGTGCGATATATCTACCCATTCCGCCAAGCGTAAAGAGCGCATCAACGCCGCGCGCGGCAAGGTATGCCCCTACCTCGCGGTGCATTTTCTCGGAGTCATCTCCAAGCTCGCGCATATCGCCAAGCACCGCTATCCTCTTTCCCTCGGTTTTTATAGCCGTAAGGGTGTCTATCGCCGCCCGCATTGATTCGGGCGCGGCGTTGTAGCAGTCGGATATGACCGTGACGCCATCCCTCTGCGTGATATTCTGTCGCATAGCCCCGGGAATATAGTCGGCAAGTCCGCGTCTTATCGCGTCCTCGGATATTCCCATGATCATTGCCGCCGCCGCGGCAAACGCCGCGTTCACGGCGAGCTGCTTCCCGATAAGGTTTATATTAAGCGACTCGACCCTTCGCTCGCCCCAAACGAGGTCAAAGGACGTGCCGCCCTCACCGACGGTTATCTTTTCCGCGATGATATCGCAATCCTCACCCGTTCCAACGTAAAGTATATTATAATCTCCCGCGACCGCGTGCTTATATAGCAACGGCTCGTCACCGTTAAGCAGGAGCATGCCTCCGCTTTTAAGTCCCTCGGCGATCTCAAGCTTCGCCAGCGCGATATTATCGCGTGTTTTGAGATATTCAAGGTGCGATGAGCCGATATTTATCACCATCGCGATATCGGGTGTCGCCGCGCGCGTCATGGCGCGTATTTCGCCGGGAGCGCTCATTCCCATCTCAAAGACCGCCGTGTCACGGTATTCCTCAACCGCCATAAGCGACATCGGCATGCCGATGATGCTGTTGAAGTTGCCCTCTGTGGCATATAGCGATCTTTCAATTTTCAAAATGGAAGCGGTAAGCTCCTTTGTCGTGGTCTTTCCGACGCTTCCCGTTATAGCAACGGTATCAAGTCGCTTTCCCTCTCTGTACCCCTTGGCGCAGAGCGAAAACGCCTCTATTGAGTCGCGCACCGTGATAAACGCCGCCTCGGCGCGTGATACGTTATCCGGAATACGCTCACAAAGCACGCATCTGCATCCCTGCTCAATAGCCGAGAGGATATAGTCGTGTCCGTCAACTCTCTCCCCACGCGTTGCGACGAAAAGAGTCTTGGCATCAGCCTCCCTGCTGTCGGTGCAGACGTATCTTATCTGACACGCGCCGTCTTGGGTGTTGTCGGTAAGGCAACCACCGCAATAGTCCGCCACGTCACGGGCGCATATTTCAAAAAGTCCAAGCCGTATCTTCATCTTATCTCCGAATTATCCGTAATATCTCTTTACATATTTGTCAACAAGCTCGCGCTCCGAGAAGGCTTGCCTGCCGTTTTTATCAATGCTGTATTCCTCGTGCCCCTTGCCCGCAAGCAGGATGAGGTCCCCTGCGCGCGCATTTCTTATGACGTATTCGATCGCCTTTTCCCTGTCCTCAATTACGGTAAAATGCCCATCGTCGCCAATGCCCGATATTATGTCGCTTATTATGTCAGAGGGGTCCTCTCCCCTCGGATTGTCCGAGGTGATGACGAAAAAGTCCGCCATGCTCCCCGCTATCCGCCCCATCGCGGCGCGTTTCTGCTTTTCCCGATCTCCGCCGCAGCCAAATAGCAGCACTATCCTCTGCCCCTTGCCCCGAAGCATTTTTGCGGTGCGGAGCAGATTTTCAAGCGCGTCGGGTGTGTGCGCGTAGTCTATATATACCGAAAAGCCTACCCTAAAGGGCAATTTCAGCTTTTCAAGCCGTCCGCGTATCAGTGTAAGCGATGCAATGGAATCTTTTATCTCGCGCGGAGATATGCCAAGCAGATTGGCTACCGCCGCCGCTTCAAGCGTGTTCATTACCGTGATCGCGCCCGGAATACCGGTCTTGATCCGAAGTCGAAGTCTGCCCGAGGCAAGCCTGTACTCCATACCGTTCTCGCCGCGAGAGCGAATGTCACACGCGGCATAGTCACTGCTCCGTCCGTCCATCGACACGGTATATCTGTGCCCCACAAGCTCCGAACACAGCCTTCTGCCGTATCTGTCGTCAATATTTATCACCGAGTAGCGGCATTTCTCAAAGAGCGTGCGCTTTGCCTTGTAATATTCCTCCATGTTCAGGTGGAAATCAAGGTGGTCCTCGGTAAGGTTGGTGAACACCCCGATCTCAAACTCGATCGGAGATACCTTTGATAATGCCAGGGCGTGCGAGGTGACCTCCATTATGACGTACCTCACTCCCGATCCACGCATCTTATCAAGAATTTTATACAGCTCCTCTGGGTCCGGGGTGGTCATATTGGCAAGAGCGTTTCCCGATCTTATTTTCAGCTCCTCGTGTGTGCCGTCACCGCCCGAGATCAGATTGCCCGCCGTGCCGACAAGTCCGCAACGCGCGCCCGTCCCTGAGAGTATCTCGTAGATCATTCGCGTAACGCTGGTCTTTCCGTTAGTGCCGGTCACGCCTATAAAGGTCATCTCCTCTTGCGGATTATTATACCATGCCGCGAAAAGCCTTGCCATTGCCTCACGGCAATCCTTTACGTATATAAGGGGAATGTCGTGCGCGCGTGGGTCTACCCGTCCGTCAAGCACCGCCCTCTCGGACACGACCGCCGCCCGCGCTCCGTGCGACACCGCCTCGGACAGATATTGATGCGAGTCGGTGTGAAATCCGTCTATGGCGATATAGAGTCCTCTTGTCGCCACCCGTCTTGAGTCTGTGAATATCTCGCCTATGTCAATATTGGCAAGCTGATATGCCCCCGCGGGGCCTTCGCCCCCCTTGAGGGAATACTCTATTTTGGATTTTGTCAGTAAAGCTGAGAGTAACACGAAAAAAACCTCCGAGAAAATTGAATTCCTTTTTTCTTCCGTCTTTTTTGTGTTCCCTTTTTGGTGTTTTCTTTTTTGTGTTTCCTTTTTTATTTATTCCGAGCCGTAGGTCATGTCGGAGTCCTTCGGATCTCCAAATGTGACCTCAATGACCGTTCCGACGTCTACTACCTCACCAGGCGCTACCGACTGCATCAATACGACAACGCCGTCCTTGTAATAGTTCGGTGTGCCAAGCACCCTTATGTTAAGTCCCAGATTTGTCAGAGTTCCGTTTGTCGCGACCGCCGTCATTCCCGAAAGATTGGGTACCTTGACCGTCTGCTTTTCCTTTACCGCCTCGTCGGTGGTGTAAAGAATTATCTTCGCGTTGGTTCTGTCAACAAGCGTTCCCATTGCGGGAGATTGCTCCTTGACCTTCTCACCGTCACCCATGACAACGACCTCAAAGCCCATCATTGAGGCAAGATTTTGCGCCGTGCCTATATTCGCGCCGACAAGCCATGGCGCGCTCAAGGGCTGTATCTCGCCCTCCTCGTACTCGGCATTGACTCCGACGTACGGCAATATCTCCTCAAGAAGTGATCCAACGTACGGCGCGGCGATAACGCTTGCGTATAGCACGCCGTCGGTCGGCTCATCGACCATGAACAGCACCGATACCTCGGGCTTTTCTGCGGGGGCAAACGCCACCGCGGAGCAGACGTAGGGGATATACGGCGTGTCCTTGACGTCCTTCTTCTCGGACGTACCTGTCTTTGCCGCTATTCTGAAGCCGGGTACGTATGCCGCCTTGGATCCGCCGTCGGTCGCAACGCCCTCCTCAAGAATATTAGCCACGGTCTTACAGGTCGCCTCACTGAACACCTGTCGCTTTACGACGGTCTCATACGAGTATATAACGTTTCCGTCCTTGTCGGTTACTTCCTTTATAAAATGGGGAGTTACGAGGTTTCCGTTGTTTGCTACGGTATTTATCGCGGTAAGGTGCGCTATCGGCGAGATCTTGAAGTTCTGTCCGAATGACGCGGTAGCAAGATAGATATCCGCGCCTCTGAAGGTGTCCTGATCCCAGAAGGTGACGCCCTCCTTGGTATATTCCTCACCCGACGCGTCGATACCCGTCTTCTCAAAGTAGCCAAGCTCCGAGAAGTACTTATAATAATTGTCAACTCCAAGCCTGAGACCCATCTGCATAAGCACCGGGTTACAGGACTGCTGCAGTCCGCGCGCAAAGGTCAGCATGCCGTGACCCGCGTGGTAGTGGCACTTGATCCTCTGTCCGTTTACCACGTAGTAGCCGGGGCAGGAGAATTTCTCGTCCGCGTTAACTATATTTTCCTCATAAGACATTGCCGCGGTAAGCACCTTGAAGGTCGAGCCGGGCATGTAAAGCTCGGTTATCGCCTTGTTGTTCCACATGGCAAGTCGCAGCTCGGTCTCAAGCGCGGTATATTCGTCGCTGCCCTTTATTAGTCCGCTCTCGTCAAGCTTTTTTTGGCTTCCCTCGTCAAGCTTTGAGGGCTCGTTGAGGTCATAAGGGGGATAGACCGCCATGGCGAGTATCGCGCCCGTGTCTACGTCCATTACTATTCCGCAGGCGCGATTCTTCGCGTCCGACTCTATATACGAGGTCTTGAGCTGTTCCTCAAGCTCCGCCTGAATGTAAACGTCTATCGTTGTTGTAATATTGTATCCGTCAACAGCGGGAATGTAGCTCTCGTAATCGTAGTCCATCTCGTTGCCCGCCGCGTCCTTGGCTCCTATATACTTGCCGTCCGTACCCTTGAGCATCTCGTTGTAGGTATACTCAAGACCGTAAAGTCCGGTTCCGTCACTTCCCGTAAATCCGATAACGTGCGACGCGAGAGTGCCGTAGGGGTAATATCTCTTGCTCGTCGCCTGAAGGTGCAAAAGCGCCTTGTCGTCAATGCCCGACTCCGCGATGAACACCCGTACAAGGTCGGCGACCTCCTCCGTGAGGTGTCGCGCAAGCGTTCTGTCACGGTATTTCGTGTATCCCGCCTGCTTCATTACGTCGTCGTAGGAGAGCGACAGCTCGCTTATCCCCGATACGCCGCGTGCTATCAGGTCGGCGTAGTCAACTCCGTCCTCCTCGCTCTGCCGCATGATAGCCGCAGGGTCAAGGAAAAGTCGGTAGGTGGTGATATTGGTGGCAATAGTCACGCCGTTTGTATCATAGATATTTCCGCGGTCCGCGCTGACCTTGGTCTCCTGCGTTATCTGATCTATGACCTTTTGGTTATATTCGTCGTATTTGAATATTTGAATGAAAAGTATCCTTAATGAAAGCAGGATCAAAAATAAAACCAGGAACAAACAGATCCAGCCCGCTCTTGCCCTGAGTTTCGTGTTAGGCGCTCCGCCACTCATATTCTCATCCTCCCTTCACATGCTTATCCGCTCCGCAGACAGGCTCGTCTTATAGAATATATGCCTGTCCTTAAATTTCTATGAATTTTTTTCGCGTTTTGAAATTTTTTTCGCTATATATACTTTATTTTAAAATATTCTTTATTTATGCGCCCTTTTTTGCCGTTTTTCGGGCCGAAAACAGCCCTTTTTCAGGGCTTTTTTGCTCCATGTGCGCAACAAACGACCTCTCGCACCGCCCAAAAGAGCGAACACGTAAGAGGCCGTTTGACCGTATTTTTTTGTCTTATTCCTCGCCGATTCCTATCGCGGAAAGCACCTCGGAGAGCCATGAGCCCCCACCCTTATCACTCTCCACGCTCTCAAGCTTCTCGCCGTCGGTCACGTCAATGTATCTCGACGCGGCATACTCCGCGCTTATCATTCCGTATTCCTCGGTCGCTATCCGCTTGATATCAAGCATGTTGTTTTTGACCTCAAGCTTTCCCTCAAGGTCCTTGATCTCAAAGTCCAGATCCTCGATACGCTCCTCAAGAGCGCCGATCTCACCCGATGCGCGGCTTACCATAACCGTACTGCACACTATCATAAGAAGTGAAAGAGTGACAATGAGTATCGTTGAGATAATACCTATCGGTATTTTCTTCTTTTCTCCCGCTCTGACCTCCTCGCCGCGTCTGAGCTCAAACCAGCTTTCCGCGAACTGTGTTAGCTCCTCGCGATTGAGGTGTGAGGGGATCTCTTTGATCTTACTTCCTGCGTGCCGCGCTATGGCAAGCCACTTGGCTTTTTTTGGCGTTTTACCCGATTCCTGCACTTCCGCCAAAGCCTCTGCATCTGCCTCTACGTACTCACTTTCCGCGCGTGAGTAGTAGTGGGGTGTTTTATAGTCACGGAGGTCTCTGTAATAATTGGCGAAATCCTCGCTGCTCATTACCTTCCTACCACCGATGTTGCACGTATTATATTTTGCGTCGCGCGCCGATACGCCCGCCCTTTCGGGATACAGGCTTGCAAAGCGACGCTTCGCGCTCTTCGCACTCTGAGCATCCGCGCTTCCCTTGACGCTTGTCTTGACACCGCGATCCTTGAATCTCTCGCAAAGCATATCAATATACAGCGCCGCTACGTCAACTCCTCCCTGCCGCGTGGGACTTCCCAGCGCAACAGACGCGGAGCGAGCGCAAGCTCTTGCTTCCGTCTTCTTCATCTATTTTCTCCAAAATTTATTTTGTGTCTTGCCGTTGTATTTTAAGGGGATTTTGCCCCTTTTCTATCGTTTTTTGTCGAACGTAACGTCCTACGGGTCGCCGAGGTAGCAAAGGGGCGCGAGGGGAGTGAATGACACCACGGTGTGGTGTCAGAGCCCGAGTGTGACCGAGCCGAAGCGAGACCGTCGACCCCTACAAGTGCATTTAACTCTGCATTCTGCATTCTGAACTCTGCATTCTTTATATCTTTTCCGCTACGCGTAGCTTCGCGCTTCGTGAGCGGGGGTTTTCCTCAAGCTCACGCTCGCTTGGCAATATCGGCTTTTTGGTGATGACCTTGACCTCGGGGGTCTTGCCGCAAACGCACACGGGAAGCGTGCGCGGGCATGTGCATCCCGACGCCATATCGGCATACGTCTGCTTTACTATCCTGTCCTCGAGCGAGTGGAAGGTGATTATCACTATCCTGCCGCCCTTATTCATTATCTCCTTGGCGTTTCTTATCGCGGGCTCGATGGCGTCAAGCTCACCGTTCACCTCGATGCGTATCGCCTGAAAGGTCCTCTTTGCGGGGTGATGACCTCCCTCGCGCGCCGCGGGGGGGATCGCGCTCTTGATCACGTCGACAAGCTCGCCCGTGGTGGCTATCGGCGCCTTCTCGCGTCTGCGGACTATCGCCGATGCTATCTTGGGGGCAAAACGGTCCTCGCCGTACTCCCAGATAACTCTGCGCAGCTCCTCGTAGGTGTAGGTGTTGACTACCGTGTAGGCGTCAAGCTCGCCGCGGCGGTCCATTCTCATGTCGAGCGGAGCGTCCGAGTTGTGCGTGAATCCTCTCTCAACCGTGTCAAGCTGATAGGACGACACGCCAAGGTCAAGGAGAATTCCGTCAATTTTTTCAATTCCAAGCTCGCGGCATACCTCGGCGGCAGAGGAGAAATTGTTTCTCACAAACGTCACTCTGTCGGAGTAATCCGCAAGTCTTGCGCTTGCCGCCGCTATCGCGGCGTCGTCGCGGTCAATGGCAATAAGTCTGCCGCCGTCGGTCAATCTCTTGACTATCTCAAGGCTGTGACCGCCGCCGCCCGCCGTGCCGTCAACGTATATTCCGTCGGGCTTTATGTTAAGATTTTCAATGCACTCGTCAAGTAAAACCGAGCGATGCGAAAAATTAATCTTTTCCGACACGTCGCACCTCGTCAAAGGCCGAAGCGTTCAAGCTCCGCGCGGATATCGTCCGCGCTCTCGCCCTCAAGCTCTCTTGCCCAGTTCTCAGCCGACCATATCTCGGCGTAGGTCGAGCAACCGACCACTACCGCGTTTTTCTCGATCTCGGCATATGCCAAGAGCTCGCGCGTAAGAACGACTCTTCCTTGCGAGTCGGGGCTGACCTGGACCGCGTTTCTGTGGAGATATCTCATCGCCTTCTCGGAGATCCTTCTCTCCTGCTCCATGATGGGGGCGATGTATGCCTCCCAGCCCTCTTTGGAAAAGATCTTGAGCCTTGGACCGCGCAGGTCGCGTGAGATAATAAAGCTCTCGCCAAGCTCCTCTCTGAACTTCGCAGGTACAAATATTCTGTTTTTAGTGTCAACGCTGTGCTCGTATTCGCCTGTGAACATCAGATTGTCTCCTAATCAAAAACTTTTTTGGGGAAGCGACCTTGCCTTTTGCCTATCGGTCCGCGGAATCTGCCGCGCCGAGTCTCGCATTCCCTCCATTTCACCGTAGGTGGGGAGTCAAAGTCGGAAATGTTAAACACTTCTCAACACCTTTGCTCCACTTTGCCCCACTTGAGGTGTTTTAATTATAATATATTCTCAATGGGATTGCAATAGGGTTCTCAAAAATCGCCCGAAAAATCGTTCAGTTTTTCACTTATTTTTTTCTGATTTGCCCCCTCAAATCCCCCGCTCCCCTCCTTTTCCTCTCCCATTTGCCGAGATTTACAATTAAATTCAATTTCTTACATTTATTTCCAATTGGACAAAAATAAGTGGCGCGAACGGATTTATGAGAGTGGATTGCCATTCGAATTTTGATTTGTGGGGATGTTGTAAATTAAAACAGGCATCCTCATCCACCACTGCGTGGTCCCCCTTCCCCTGCCTTGGGGAAGGCATACGCAAAGCGGACACTAAGCAAAATTTATAGACAGTAAGATTTTTTACGGCTAAAAATACACAATCGGCGCGGTTACACCAAAGCCTTCCCCAAGGCAGGGGAAGGGGGACCGCGTTCCGCGGTGGATGAGGATGCACGGTTAAATAAAATGTGCATCTATAAATTGTGCGTTATTCCCGAACCGTAGGACTCGAAGCAACATTGTGCTGACAAAGGGGAACCCCCCACTTGTGTGGTTCCCCTCTGCAAACCCTAACGGCTTTGCATTCACCCCTCTGTGGCGCTTTCTAACGATAAAGGAATTTCGCCCTCTGCGGAGGGCGACCAACGCTCCGCGCGTTGGATGGGCGCAAGCCTTTGAAAAGGCTTGAGCGAAACTTTAATGTCGCTTCGCGCTGTAGCCATGAAGCTACTCGATAAATCGCAATTTGGCGGGCGGATATAGAATCCGCCCCTACGATTTGGGTGTCGGAATCCCTCCGATAAATCTCAATTTACCGTGTCAATTCTCCGCGAAATTCATAGAATGTTATTGGTATATGTCGAATATATCAATACAAAATTGATATGGCGGCGCGCCGAATTCGATTTTTTTCGGCTTGCCGCTAAAGATTGGAGTTTAGAATGTACAATGAAAAAACTCGCAGCCCCATGCCCTCCAACCGCGCGCCGTTCGGCGGCCCGGTCGTGAGCCCCCATGGGCAAATGCGCGATATCCCCGACGAGGATCGCCTTGAATCAAATCCGCCGCGCCTTGACCGTCCACAGCCCCGCCGCCGTTGCGACGGCTCGCTGCGCAACACCGAAAACGGCAACGTGATACCCGACCTCAAGGACGCTCTTGGCTTGCAGCGTAATTCTCATGGCTATTCCTGCCCCTCCGACTGCTCTCGCGGCTCGTGCGGCGGCTGGGGTATCGAGGCGCGTCCGCTCGCTATGGTCTACTCGCCCTGTCAGGCTTGGCGCGATGCCTATCCGCCCGACGTCGCGCTCTCGCGCGGCACGCTCTTTTCAGAGCTTGATCTGCCCTTCGAGGGCTCAAAATGCAAAAGGGGGTGCATGTAATGATCCGTCCCGCAAATCCCTGCAGACCCGGCTGCTCCCATAACTCAAACGGCGCAAGCCTGCAAAAAAAGATACAAGAAATTGACTTTTCGCTTTATGAAACAGTCTTGTATCTTGACGCCTACCCCAATTGCCCCGAGGCGCTTGCCTACTACCACTCCCTGCTCTCCCGTCGCCGCGCGCTCGTCGCGCAGTATGAGCGCGAGGTAGGCCCCCTCACCGCATTCGGTAACGAAAGCCAAACAAGCTGGGATTGGGTAAAATCCCCTTGGCCTTGGCAAATGTAACGTGGTGAATTTATGCCGTATATTTTGCTGTTTTTGTTGATTTGTGGTGAAACAATGCCAATTGATCGCCTTTTTGTCAAGATAATGGGTATTATGCGCCCACCGCGCAAAAACTGAGAGATGTGCGGCACACCACAATCTTCTATTAATAATAAACTGCCGCAATGCGGCAAGATTGGAGTATTTTTTCATGTGGATATATGAGAAAAAATTGCAGTTCCCCGTCAAGATCAAGACACCAAACCCAAAGACCGCCTCGCTTATAGTAAGCCAGCTTGGCGGCCCCGACGGAGAGCTTTCGGCTTCGATGCGCTACCTCAATCAGCGTTATTCGATGCCATATAACGAGGTGGTAGGCATACTGACGGATGTCGGCACAGAGGAGCTGGCGCACCTTGAGATGGTGGCGACCATCCTCTACCAGCTGACAAGAAACCTTGACGCAGAGGAGATCGGCAAATCGACCCTCGCGCCCTATTTCGTAGACCATACAACGGGAATATATCCCGTGGCTGCATCGGGCGTGCCCAACGATATGAAGTATATCGGAGTCAAGGGCGACGTTATCGCCGACCTCAACGAGGACCTCGCGGCGGAGCAAAAGGCGCGCGTGACCTACGACAACCTCATCCGCCTTATCGACGACCCCGACGTCAAGGAGCCGCTCAAATACCTGCGCGAGCGCGAGATCGTCCACTACCAGCGCTTCGGCGACGCCCTGCGCATCTCGCAGGATCGTTTGGACAGTAAGAACTTCTACGCGATAAATCCGAGCTTTGACAGGTGAGGGGCGAAAGATAATAAAACAACAAAGGTCAGGAAAAATCCTGACCTTTTGTGTTTTTGTTGCTATACTTTTGTTCCGCGGCGTCTTTATCCCCAATTCCCTGCGGCGGTGAGGCATGCTTTTTTTCACGTTATTTTATCTTTTCCCACTCGTCTGCCTTGAAGCCGACAAGAACCGTCCTGTCCGACACCAAAATGGGGCGCTTGACAAGCATTCCGTCGCTTGCAAGCAGATCAAGCATCTCGCTCTCGGTCATATTCGGGAGCTTTTCCTTCAAGCTAAGCGACTTATAGAGCAATCCGCTTGTGTTGAAGAACTTTTTTAGCGGCAGACCGCTCTTTTTATGCCACTCCTCAAGCTCTGCGCACGAGGGGTTTTCAAGCTTTATATCCCTCATCTCGTATTCAACGCCGCTCTCGTCAAGCCAGGCCTTGGCGCGCTGACAGGTGGTGCATCTCGGGTAACAAATAAATTTTATCATATAATACTCCTATCCTTTTCTCTTGTGCTTTTCTTTTATTATAGCACATTATCCGTATGCTTGCAAGGGGGACTGAGGCAGAATAAAACAAGCCTACTGCGCTTTGCGTGTTATCCTTAACGGAGAACACGCAGTCAAATCCGTCTTTGACGGGTGAAATCCACCTTGGGTGGATGAAATCGCTTTCGCGATGAAATCCTGCTTCGCAGGGTTGAAGCTAGACGGATTTGATTTCATCCAAGGCTTGTCCTTGGATTTCATCTGAGCCGTGCGAAGATTTCATCGTGGCTCACCACGATTTCATTAAACTAACAGAAAAAGAGATAACATTTCGGCTACAAACCGATTTGCTATCTCTTTCTGTTTGTATATGGGTTTGGGCTTAGCCCTTTTGCGTTTGACCAATCAAATGCGATGCTCGCACTTAGCGGTACTTTCAAATTCTCCGCTAGGAGCATCACCCCTTTGCGGGAGGCTTTTTCTTATTTTCAAACGTTAATTTTCGGGGTTCATAATAGCGGTGATCGCCGCGGCGGTTATCTCTATCTGCTCCTTGGGGGTCAGGGTCGGGGAGCCGTCGCCATCCTGCTCGCCGTACATTCCAAAATAGGCGTGGCAGCCGCCCTCGATAACTATCTCGGTCGCCCCCGCGATATTAGAGAGGCAATCCGCGTACTTCTCGCGGTCCATAACGCCGTCCTCGCTGCCGTATACAGACAGCACCTCAAGGCTCGTGTCGGTAAGGTCTGCGGTGGAATAAGCCCCGAGCAATATAAGTCCCTCAAATTCCTCGGCGTGTGAGTCAACGTAGGATGCCGCCATCGCGCCGCCAAGCGAATGTCCGCCTATATACCAATTCTCAATCTCGGGAAATTCCGCCAAGACTCCGTCCGCCGCGTTCATATCAAGCACGGCAAGTCTGAACGGCATACTTACGATAACGCAGGCTATCCCCTCTTTCGCGCATGCCTGCATCAGAGGAATATACGCTTCATGCTCCACCTTGCCGCCGGGATAGAATATAAGGCCCTGCGTCGCGCCGTCGGGCATGATGACTATATCTCCGTCATCCTCTACTCTCCACTCGCAGCCATTGGGCATAAAATCCGCTATCGCGCCATCGTCCGCTCTGTAATAGCTGCCGAGATAGATCGCCGAGGCCGCTGTGGTTATCGCAAGAGCGACAAGGACCGATATCCAAACGATAAGCGTCCTGCGCCTGACCTTTAATATACTCATTACTCTCACTCCAAAAAATGATTTTTTCACTTACGGTCGAGGGGGCTGCAAACGCAGCCCCACCCGATAATCTACTTAAAAATTACAGTCCCGTACCGAAAAGAACGCGTCTGAAAAGCTCTGCGGTCTTTTCCTCTCCAAGCTCGCGCTTGAAGACGTCGGTAGACGGGCCGCCCTCATTGAGCAATCCCTCGACGTAGTGCGCCGACTTCTCCTTTTTCTTCGCCGTATCGGTTACGGCGGGGGCATTTGCCGCGAGATATGCCTCAAAATGCTCTACTGTAAGCGCATCAAGTGCGCGACTGTCTGCCTTCTTGCCCTTCTTTGAGATGCTCTCGTGCAGCTTGATACTGTCGTACCAATGCTCACCGGGGTCGCGCTCCGAAAGCTCTGCGTATCTCTCCTTGACGGCATCAAGCGCAGACAGCTCGAGCGGCTCTGTCAGGGTGTCGTAAAGCTCAACAATAAGCGTGTCGTTGCCCATCGCGTATATGCGGTCGTAGGAATAGAGCGGCAGATCGACCCCGTCGGGAACGATCATAAGCGTGTCCATTTTCATAAGGCCGAAAAATCCCTTCGCCCTCATCACCGACACGTGTCCGAGCCCCTCTGCGCGAAAGGCTCTGACCGAGAATTTCATTCCGCTTGCCTTGAGTGTCGCAAACTCGCCTCTGGGTATCTCCGAAAGGGGATATTTTCCCTTTAATATTTCTAAAAGTCTGTCAGTCATGCCGCACTCTCTCCGTGAAGCTCAAGTTTAGCAAGTCCGCTTCGGCTGAGCAGGTACGCGCCGACAAGTAGCGTTCCCTGTCCGACTACGTTTACTCCCTCGGCGATCCAGTTCATCGCCGCCTCCGCGAAATCCTGGCTTGAGAGGTATCCCATACCAAGCGAGCAGATAAAGGAGATCGCAAAGATCGCTATAAGCCATGGCTTTTTCAGCTTGGCGGCAAGAATGCAAAGCACCGCGTCCATAACGCCAAGTCCCGTTACCATAAGTCCTACGAAAACGAAGGTTCCCGCAAATACGGGGGGCGCTACCGCAAGCGCCTTTTTCTCTGCCGTGGGGTCCTTGAGCAGCATCATAAGCATTCCCGCGCCCGCAATCAAAAAGCCTATCGACTGCACCGGGAAAAACATATGGTCAAGCGCCTCGAAATCGCACACGCCCGCGGCGTAGAGCAGCTTCCAGGTCGCCTTCAGCGCGCCCGCGAGGGTAATATCAAGCGCACCCGCCGCAAAGAGCGCAAAGGAAGCCTTGGTCATCTTGTCGTAAAGATCTCGCATCAGTATTGCGGATGCTAAAAAGAATAAAACAACGGGGATATAATCCACAAGTGCCATCGGCACCGAAAAATCGTTCATGCCTTTATCTCCCTTATAGGATCATTATTTCTTGTTGAGGTGATAGATAGGAAGCAGGGGGATGATGATAGGAGTCTTGTTCGCGTACGCGTTGTACTCCTCGTTCTCGCCGTAGCGAGCCATCTGACGCTTTTCAAGTCTCTGCGCGCCGTTGAACATTATGTAAACGATGGCGATATATGCAAGAACAGCGACTATCCACTGACCTGCGCCCTGATATGCGGTGATTCCGCTTACAAACACGCCTGTCCAGAAGGTTATCTCGCCGAGATAGTTGGGGCAACGGCAGATCCTGTAAAGTCCTTTTGTCGCAACCATATCGGGGCGCGCCTTCTTCTGCGCGGACTTCTGCTTGTCCGCGATAGACTCGAGAACAAGTCCGAGAACAGAGATAGCAAAGCCGATGCAAGGAACGACGTAGTCGGTCGCCGCATTATCGTAGCGGAAGAGCATAGGGCTTACCTGAGCAACGTAAAGAACGGATACGAATACCCAGATCGTTGCGAGAACGAATACGGGCATCTTCTTTTCACCGTTCTTTGCAAGTGTGTCCTTTGCAACGTCGGTCTTCTTGAAGGTGACGTTTTTAAGCTCGCGCACGAGCAAGAATCCCGAAAGGCGCGCGCCGTAAGCGACGAAGAGCGCGGTCTGGATAAGGACTATCCAAAGAGGAGTCGCGCTGGGGTTAACAAGCCACATAACAAGCACCGCAACACCGCCTGCCGCAATGGCAAAGCCGTATCCGATAGAAAGAAAATAAACGAATTTGTAAAATCCGACGGCGCAGGCAACCGCGCACACCGCCAAAAGAATACCTAAAAGTGTCCAGGGCATATCAGTTCTCCTTTCCAAAGTATGACTTTATGTATTCGCCAAAGCTCTTTTCTCCAACCACGGTATCTCCCACGAGGTCGTGCGAGAGAGTCCACTTGGAGAACAGGATTATATCGTGCTTGCCCGCCTTCTTGATCTTGGGAAGGTTAGCGAGAATGCCGAAGAGCCAGATGGGCGCCCACTTGATCTTAAGGGGCTTGCCTGCCGCGTCAAAGCACATTTTTGCCATTTCCTCGTAAGTGTATGTTTCCTTACCGCCAACGTTGTATACTGTGTTGGTATCGTTCATATGCTCAACGATGAACTCTGCGAAATCGGGGCAGTCAACGACGTTTGCGCGAACTCCGCCAAAGCCCTTGAGTAGCTGCATCTCACCCTTGTCAACGTAGGGCTTGAATACCTTTGCGATATCGTAGAAGTAGCCTGTGGGACGGTAGATTACCCAATCCATAGCCTCCTTCTTGATCTCTTCCTCAACGAGATACTTTGCGTGGAGCATGGGAACCTCCTCTGCTCCCTTCTCGTCGCAGGAGATGACCGAGATATAGTTGAACTTCTTTACTCCCGCAGCCTTTGCCTCGGCATAGAGGTTCATGTTGCCCTTGTAGTCGATGTCGTAGGAAGTGACCTTGGTAGAAGCTCCCGTAAGTCCTATCGTGGTGATAACGACCTCTGCTCCGTCGCAAAGACCCTTCATGGTCTCGGGATTGGTCGCGTCGATAGCCTTGAAGGTATACTTGCCCTCACAGCCCTCAACCGCCGTTTCGCGGAGGTCTGCCGCAACTACCTCGTGTCCCGCCTCACAAAGACACTTCAAAATTTCCGCGCCGAGATTTCCAAAGGCGCCTGCCAATACAACTTTCATATCTGAAAACTCCTTTTATGTATGATTTAATTATTTCTTGCTCTTTTCCTTGGAGCGCTTGTCGTTGATTATCGCCATATGCTCCGCGGTGATAAGGGTAACGCCGTTCTCCTTTGCCCAGGAAACACAGCCCTTCAATACGACAGAGAGGAATACTCTCGGCACGCCGAGGATGGTCATAAGCGCCTCGTCTGTAAACTTGACGGTATCGTCGGCTCTGTCAGCCGCGTATCTGACCGATTCAAGGCTTGCCTTGCGCATCTGGAGAAGCTCCGCGCGCATCTTTGTCTTTCTGTGGAACCAGAAATTCTTGGAATCGCGGTAGCCGTAGTCTACGGGGAGCGCGGGGAAATCCTTGGCTCTGACGCCGTTGATGATAGCGTCGCTGTACTTCTTTTTCATGAGTATCTTGTCGACGCGAAGGATAAAGTGCGCGCCGAACTTAGACGTGATTCCGTTGAAGTCGTTGTAGGGCGGCTCGTAGCCGTTAAGCTCGCCTGCAGCGAACTTATCAGCGCCCTCAAGCTCACGCACCCACGTGCATTCTATCGCCTCGATAGCATCGGTAAGCACCATAGGTCTTGCCTCGCCTGTTTCCTCCTCGATAAGGCTCTTTTCAAGCTTGAAGTTGCACTTGGGCATCTTCTCCTCGGGCTTGTCACCCGGCCAGGAGAGCTTGACCGCCTCCTTGAAGGTCGCGGGCTTGTCGTCAATGAAATTGAGCGTGCATTTGCCGTTGCGAAGAATGTTCTGCGCGGTGTTCGACGAGTTACGGCAGCACAAAAGCATTGCGTAATAGTCCTTGCCCGCTACGTAGTAGGGCTGTACCAGAGAGTACGGACCCAGTGTGGTTTTTCCGTCCTCACAAAGTGTGGAGATGATGACGGTGGGCATCGGGAAAAAGAGTGATGTCTGATAGAAGTTATCCACGATGCGAAGGTTTTCAAAGCTGCTCATGTTTGATTCTCCTTTTGATCTATGTTATGTCTTTATTATTTTTTCAATGACCGCGTAAAGCTCGTCAAAGTCCTTTTTCTCGGTCGACCAGCATATTATCGCCTCTGCGATAAACTCCGAGGTAAATGCGGGGCTTGGCACCGTTTGCCTGTCGCAAACAGGCAGGACGAACGCCGCAATCTGCTCCCGAAGCATCTTGTGGCGCAAGGCAGAGCCCGCGCTGATAAGCCTCTTGGCATCGTCGTCCGAAAAGAGCCTTTCATGCTCACGGCAAAAGCTGCTTATCGCCTCAAATATCCCGTGCAACAGTGCCCTGTCGTTATTTGTCGGAAGACAGGACATAAGGCTGAGATATTTCTTCCAATCCTCTAAAACCACGCTTGCTATAAGCATTTCCTTGGACTCAAAATAGTTATACACCGTGCCAACGCCAACGCCGCACGCCGCCGCGACCGATCGCACCGTGGTCTCTGCGCATCCCCGCTCGTCTATCTGTCGTTTCGCCTCGGACAACAGTTTTTCGCGCAGTTGCTCGATCCTTTTCGGCATCCTATCCCCCCTTTTTGTTTTTATGAACCTGTTCACTTAATATTATAACCTATTTCCCACCTCATGTCAAGAAAAAAAACGCATAAAGAAAAGGAACGCCCGCAAGAGCCGCTTGAACCTTGTGGGTGTTCCTTTATTATCCTTTTAACCGCGTTTCAATCGTACTTCTTTACCCTCAGAAAAAGAGATCTGAGCGCCTTGCCATTAAAGGGTATCAAGGGGTAGAGATAGCTCCGCTTGCCATTCACCGTCTTGTTGGTCAGTAGCAGAATCACGATCAGAAGCGTGCCTGCCAAAAATCCCCAACCGCCAAAGATCGCCGTCAGTATAAGCAGCATTATCCGCATGAATTTGAACGCGTATCCAAGCTCGTAGCTTCTCTGCGTGAAGTTGGCGATCGCCACGAAAGCCATATAGAGTATGACCTCGGGGATAAGCCAGCCGATGCTGACCGCAAAGTCACCGAGTATCAGTCCGCCCACGACCGACAGCGAATTTGAGAGCATGTTCGGGGTGTTCAGCGACGCCATTCTAAGTCCGTCTATGATAAACTCGACAAGCAGAAGCTGGGCGATAAGCGGTAGCCGCCCGACCTCGCGCGGAATGATAAATTCAAGCCACGGCGGCACGAATTGCGGATTCATAACAAGCAAGTACCAAGCAGGAATAAGATAGAGCGCCAAAAAGAAAACTATATGCCGCACCACGCGGATATACGTGCCCGTCAGGGGCGGAAAATAAAAATCGTTGGTCTCCTGCATAAAGTCAAAGATAGAGGTCGGCAAAATCATTATCTCGGGCGAGTTGTCGCACAAGATAAGCACGCTGCCCTCGAGTAGCTGCGCCGCCGCCGAGTCGGGACGCTCGGTGTACCTTATCTTCGGGAAGGGGTTGTACCAGCGCTGCTTTATAAGACATTCCGCCAGCGATTCATGACCGAGCGTCAGCGAATCGGTCTTTATCCCCTTCAGCCGCCCCTTGATCTCGTCGACGAATTTCAAGTCTGCCCTGTCCGCCATGTAGCAGACGACGATGTCAGTGCGCGAGCTTTTACCGACCGTAAGATAGCTCATCGTCAGCTCGGGATTGCGGATTCTGCGGCGAATGAGCGCGGTATTGAAGATAAGCGTTTCCACAAAACCGTCGCGCGCTCCGCGCATCACCTTGTCGCCCTCGGGCTCGGCGGTCTCGCGGGCGGGATATGTCCGCGCGTCCACGATTATTCCGTATTCGGCAAAGGCAGGGCCGAGTATCAGCGTCGCGCCCGAAAGCACGAACTGTATCATTGCGTCAAGGTCGCATGTAGAGTCGGTCTCAACGTAAGGCAGGTGCGCGTGAATGAACGCCGACACTATCTCGGCGCGTGTTTTTTTGCTCTCTCCCTCGCTCGGTTGGCCACCCTGACCGCCGCCAAGGCCCTTTAAGGACACGAGATGCATCATCAGCTTCTGCATTACCGCGTCCTTGACAAAGCCGTCGATAAAATAGAGCGTCAGCTCGCTGTCGCCCACAGTCAAGGGCTTTTTTATCACGTCAAAATTTCTCTGCGGACGGAGTATCGAGTCGATTATTTTAACGTTTTCCCGATAATCCCCCGAGAGTCTTTTTTTCTCTTGCATATCTATTCTCCCCGCGCCGCGATGGCGCGTAATTTCTCTTTATTCGGCGCGAATGACCGCCACAGCTCAATTCCCGCGCCTTTCACAAAAAATTCTTTTAGAATATTGTACCCAAAAGTAAAAAAAGCATACGAACATAAAAAAAGACGGTTTTGCCGTCTTTTTCATTCTTCAACATATAATTCGTCGTAATACCAACGCATGGGATTTTCATAAATATATTTCACGCACCTCGCGTAATCCTCACGGTCACGTATAACGTGATCGTAAAATGAGGTTTGGAACAAACTTCCATGAAATCCGTTTTTCTTGCATTCCCTCGTGGTTAGGGATTTAAATGCACAAACGATATCCATAACCGTAGGGCGGGGGCTTGCTCCCGCCGCTTGATTATCCAAAATAAGAATAACATGGATATGATTAGGCATAATTACATATTGATCAACACTCAAAAAAGGATAGCGTTCTTCAAGTAACAAAAGCTGATGTTCAGCGATTTTCCCAAATGAAGTATATTCTATCCCATTCGTTTCGGCGGGAGCAAGCCCCCGCCCTACGGCCCGTCCATTCAAAGCGTGTGCGCTCTCCTGTACTTCGGCGGGAGCGCGTGGGGTTCCCCGAAGCGAATAAAGTGAGCTTTGGGGGTTCCGAGCTTGCCCCCGCCCTACGACTTTAGACAATACGCATCTTCTGTCTTTCGTACATATCGTTATAAAATATGCTCCTGTCGTGCTGTAATCAAAATTTTGCAGTCGCGTATGTTTTCTTTGAGGTAATTCTTTTTCCTTATCCATTTCCCCACCAATTAGATTCGTCCGAAATCGGCAGAGAGGTATTCCCTCCCTGCCGACTTTTGTGTGCGGGCGCAACAACGCTGTGCCACGCATTTTTATCTTTAATTCTTCTTATCCTTCTTTACAAGCTCCATAAGCTCGGTGACAAAGGTCTCCACGTCCGCAAATTCGCGATACACGCTTGCGAAACGCACGTATGCGATATGGTCGCGCTCCTTGAGCTTCTCCATTACCATTTCTCCGAGAGTAGCCGACTCTATCTCGTTTGAAAGCGAGTTCTGTATCTCCGACTCTATCTCGGAAACTATCTCGTCGGCGTTGACGGGTCGCTTCTGCGTCGCCTTGAGTATTCCCGCAAGCAGCTTGGTGCGGTCGAAAAGCTCCTTTTCTCCGCTCTTTTTGATAACGAACACCTGCACGTCCTCAAGCACCTCAAAGGTGGTAAATCTCTTCTGGCACTCAAGACACTCTCTTCTTCTTTTTATAGACGCGCCCTCGTTAAGCGTTCTTGTGTCAAGCACCTTGCTCTCGGGGTAGCCGCAAAATGGACATTTCATATTTTTCTCCTGATACTATATGTAGTTTAGCATTCACTACATGTAGTATAGCACAATTGGTTAAATTTGTAAAGGTGTTTTTTCAATGTGTCAAAATAATGTTTATTTTGACAGTTGACAAAACCGCTCTCTGATACTATAATATATAATGTTCAAAATATTCTGGCGATCTCACGCGGAGGCTGATTATGAAAAAAGGCGATAACAGCAAAAAAATGATAAAGAAAACGATCATCGCTGCACTGCTTACCGCGCTTACCTTTGTAGGCACGATGATAATACAGATACCAACGGGAACTAACGGCTACATACACATAGGAGACTGCTTCGTTATTCTTTGCGGATATATCCTTGGCCCTGTCTGGGGCTTTATAGCGGCGGGCGTGGGCTCTGCCCTTACCGATATTTCAACTTCATACTTTTTCTGGGCGCCCGGCACGTTCATTATAAAGGGCGCGATGGCTACCATTGCGTATTTTCTCGTTAAAGCATGCTCTAAGATCAATAAAAAAGGAACGCTGATACCGTTCATTCTCGCATCCTCGGTTGCGGAGCTTTTCATGGTAGCGGGCTATTTTGTTTACGCCGCGACTCTTTTGGGTGAAGGACTCCCCGCCGCGTTGAGTATCCCCGCAAATCTCGTTCAGGGCGTTGCCGGCGCGATCATGTCTACCCTTCTGGCGCAGATCTTTGCCAACAACAAGTCGCTTTCCCGACTTGCGCCTATCTTAGCGCTCAACGACACAAACCACAATTCTGAAAGGAATAATTAAATGAAGAGAATACTCACTATTCAGGATATCTCCTGCGTAGGTAAATGCTCGCTTACGGTTGCGCTCCCGATAATCTCGGCATTCGGCATCGAGGCGGGAATACTCCCCACCGCGACGCTCTCAACGCACACCGCTTTTTCGGGCTTTACCTTCCGTGACCTCACAGAGGACATGACCCCCGTAACAAATCACTGGGCGGAGCAGAATATCGACTTTGACGGCATATACACCGGCTACCTCGGCTCCTCAGCGCAGATAGACCTCGTGCTTGACATATTCAAGAGATTCGGCAACGGCAAGCTCAAATTCGTTGACCCCGCGATGGGCGACAACGGCAAGCTCTACCCCGGATTTGACACAGCCTTTGCTAAAAAGATGGCGAGCCTTTGCGCGGCTGCGGATATAGTCGTTCCCAATCTCACAGAGGCATGCTTTATGCTTGGCAAGCCTTATATCGCAAGCGGATACACAAAGGAATATATCGAGGATATACTCCTCTCTCTCTGCGCCCTCGGCGCGCGCCGCGCGGTACTCACCGGCGTAGGATTTACCGACGACACTCTCGGCTGCTACGGCTACGACTCACAGTCGGGTGAGTTCTTCTTTGATACAAACGAGCGTCTGCCCAAATCCTTCCACGGCACGGGCGACATCTTCGCCTCGGTCTGCTTCTCCTGTATCCAGCGCGGCAAGACCCTCCCCGAGGCGTGCGCCATAGCCGCAGACTTCGTCTGCGACTCCATCAAGGCGACCCTCTCCGACGAGCGCCCTATCTGGTACGGAGTGCACTTTGAAAAGGTGCTTGCGTCCGGAAAATATATCCTCTGATACCACATTTTTAAAAAACAGCATTCATTGTAGAAAAACCTATCAATTATTAAAAACGCCGATAAACAGCAGCCAAAAATGCTCTTTGTAGGCGTTTTTTTCTATTGACAACAATGGATTATAGTAGTATAATTAAAGTGTATAAAAATGTATGGAGGTCATACAAATGAGCGATATTATTAAAGAACTGTCAAAGATCGGTATCGTTCCGGTCATCAAAATCGAAAATCCCGCTGACGCAAAGCCCCTCGCAAAGGCACTTATGGACGGCGGTCTTCCCTGCGCGGAGGTTACCTTCCGTACCGCATGCGCAAAAGAGGCAATTGCTATCATCTCAAAGGAATACCCCGATATGATAGTCGGCGCGGGAACCGTGCTTACAAAAGCGCAGGTTGACGACGCTATCGAGGCGGGAGCGAAGTTCATCGTTTCCCCCGGCTTTAATCCCGAGATAGTTAAGTACTGCCAGGAGAAGGGTTGCCCCATCGTTCCCGGTATCAATAACCCCTCAGGCATCGAGGCGGCTCTTGAGCTTGGACTTAAAACAGTTAAATTCTTCCCCGCAGAGCAGTCGGGCGGTCTTGCTATGATCAAGGCTATGTCGGCTCCCTACGGCGGAGTTACCTTTATGCCCACAGGCGGAGTTTCTCCCGCAAACGTAAACGATTACCTTGCGTTCAACAAGATCGTTTGCTGCGGCGGCTCCTGGATGGTCAAGCCCGAAATGATCGCCGCAGGCGACTTTGACGGTATCACAAAGCTCGTTCGCGAGGCAGTTGACACAATGCTCGGCTTCAAGCTCAAGCACGTAGGCATCAACCCCTGCAACGACACCTCGGCAAATGCCGCAAATACCCTCGGCGCGATCTTCTCATTTGCGCAGAGAGCAACCTCAAAGTCGATCTTCTCGGCAGAGGCTCTTGAGTTCATGAACGAGAAGGGACCCGGCACACACGGTCATATCGCGATCGAAACAAAGAACGTCGACCGCGCGGTATATCACCTCGAGCGCCGCGGAGTTAAGTTCGATTACTCTACCGCGACCTACGACGATAAGGGTAATATGAAGTTCATCTACCTTGCAGATGAGATCAACGGCTTTGCATATCATCTTGTAAAGTAACAAATGATAGGATAGGTGCGAGAACCTTTTTTGAAGAAAAAGATATGCATCGTGAAGATAAACTTAATTTAAGTCAACTTGATGCAACCAGCTCCTTGCCGAGCAAGGAGTCCGAGTTTTCTCAAAATCGGATGTCGCGCTCTCCAAAAAACTTTCATAAGAGGAATAATTATTCCCGTAAGCAATTGAAAAAACGGCTTAAAAGCCCTAATTATTAAAAGTTTTTGAAAGGTTCGGAAAACTTTTTTCCAAAAAGTTTTCTGAGTAAAGGTAATTCATAATGGCAAAGGTTATAACATTCGGCGAGCTTATGCTCCGCCTTCAGCCCTACAACTACGAGAGATTCGTTCAGTGCGACCACGTTGAATTCACATTCGGCGGCGGTGAGGCAAACGTTGCGGTTTCGCTTGCAAACTACGGCATGGACGCAGCTTACGTTACAAAGCTCCCCGCGCACGCGATCGGTCAGGCGGCTGTGAACAGCCTCCGCAGATACGGTGTTGACACGACAAAGATCGTCCGCGGCGGCGACCGTGTAGGTATCTACTTCAACGAAAAGGGCGCGTCCCAGAGAGGCTCGGTCTGCATCTACGACCGCGCAAACTCCGCTATCTCCAAGGCAAGCCGCGAGGACTTTGACTGGGATTCCATCTTTGAGGGCGCAGAGTGGTCCCACTTCACAGGTATTACTCCCGCTCTCGGCGCAAACGTCGTTGAGATCTGCCGTGACGCCTGCAAGGCGGCAAAGGCAAAGGGACTTAAGATCTCCTGTGACTTAAACTACCGCGGCAAGCTCTGGACAAGAGCAGAGGCAAGAGAGGCTATGACAGATCTCTGCCGGTACGTTGACGTCTGCATCTCCAACGAGGAGGACGCAAAGGACGTATTCGGCATTGAGGCAGAGGCTACCGACATCTACGGCGGTAAGCTCAACCACGACGGCTACAAGTCCGTTGCAAAGCAGCTTGCTGATAAGTTCGGCTTTGAGTACGTCGCTATCACTCTCCGTGAGAGCCGCTCGGCATTCGATAACGGCTGGTCAGCTATGCTCTACGACGTAAAGGCTGACGAGTACTGCTTTAGTAAGAAGTACGACCTTCACATCATCGACCGCGTAGGCGGCGGTGACTCCTTCGGCGGCGGTCTTATCTACTCGCTTATGAACGGAAAGACAACTCAGGGCGCAGTTGAGTTCGCAGTTGCGGCATCCGCACTCAAGCACTCGATCGAGGGCGACTACAATATGGTAACTGTCGCTGAGGTCGAAAAGCTCGCAGGCGGCGACGGCTCGGGTAGAATTCAGAGATAATAAGTTTTTGATAGAGAATGCGGGGAGAAAACTTTTCGAGAAAAGCTTTTCTCCCCGCACCCCTCTTTCAAAAGCCTCCCAAATAAAAAATATTTTTTAAAAGCTATTGCGTTTTTGTTGACGTGTAGCTCCCCCGCACCCCTATCCTTTTCAAAAACTTC
>JAZSBL010000009.1:0-7684 GCA_045602385.1 Eubacteriales bacterium
ACCGAATAACCAATAAGACTCTTTGCATCGAATACCATAAAGCCAAGCTTTACGTAGGAAATTACACGCAAAGCATGGAGCAGAGACGAATCGACCGCGAGATACAGGAAAAGCACTATAAGAACCAACAAAAGGAGATCGCAAGACAGGAGGCGTATATCGCCCAGCAGCGCCAGTGGAACAGAGAGCGCAATATAATTGCCGCTGAATCAAGACAGAAGCTGCTTGATAAAATGGAAAAGCTTGAAGCTCCCGAAAAGGAGTCGCGCGCTATCAGAATGAAGTTCACAAGCGCGATTGCAAGCGGCAACGATGTGCTTAATATCAAAAAGCTCTCAATGGGATTTGGACAAAAGAAGCTTTTTGATAACCTCGATTTTCTTGTAAAGCGCGGAGACCGACTTTTGATAATCGGCCCTAACGGCTGCGGAAAATCCACACTTATAAAGCTCATGATGAAAAAGCTCTCCCCTGTTTCTGGCAGAATTGAGGAGGGCTATAACGTAGAGGTCGGCTACTACGATCAGGAAAACCAGAACCTCGACGAATCCAAAACGGTTCTTGACGAGCTTTGGGACGCGTACCCGAACCTCAGCGAGCAGAAGATACGCTCGACACTTGCGTGGTTCAAGTTCTACGGAGAGGACGTGTATAAAACGGTCGGAGTGCTTTCGGGAGGCGAGCGCGCAAGGCTCACCCTGTCAAAATTGATCTTGTCGCATATGAATCTGCTCATTCTCGACGAGCCGACAAACCACCTTGATATCGACTCCAAGGAGGCGCTTGAAGCCGCGCTTGAGGAGTTCGACGGCACGATAATCGCGGTCTCCCATGACCGTTACTTTATAGAAAAGCTTGCAAACAGAATCATCGAGCTTAAGCCCGACGGATACGTTGACGGCGACATGTTTGACTTTGAGGTAACGCGCGACGGCAAGGCATATACCGAGTTCCGCGAGTTTACAAACGCGCGTAAGGAAAGGCTCGCTGCCGAAGATACCGCAACCGCATCAGCAACTGCCAAGCCCGCAGACTCTCCCCTTTCTCAAAAGGAGCAGTACCTGAAAAACAAGCAGGACGCCGCGGACGCGCGCAAGAAAGCGAATAAAATAAAGAAGCTGACTGCCGAAATGGAGTCGCTTGAAGCCGAGCTTGTGGGAATTGAGGAAGAAATGAACGGCTCTGCCGCCACCGACTACAAACGCGTAGCCGAGCTCGATCTCCGCAAGACCGAGATCGAGGATCGACTTCTTGAAATATATGAGGAATTAGAATAAAATCAAGCTCCGAGGGTGACAACTCTCGGAGCTTTGCTATTATTTAAAGACTTCTAAAAATTGTTTTGTAAACGCCGCCGCGTCAATGTCGCGCGCAACGACGATCTCGTTTATCTTGTTCTCCGCATAAATCGGATTCATATAATCCTTGTTGTATCCGTCTACGTTCAGGGTGAGTCCGCGCGCGTATCCGCCACAAATCACCTTCACTCGCGCGCGCTCTGTGTCGCAAACGTCGGTATTTACCGCATATTCAATCGCAAGCGGATCGTGCAAGGTCGGGTATCTGTCGGGATTGACCACGCTCCAAAGACGGATAAGCTCGCCGATCTCCTCTGCAGCTCTGTCATTTTTGCAATTCAAGGTCAGCTCGTGCTGCTCGCGCGTCAGGGGAAGCCTGTGCGTCACGTCCGCGCCGACACATTCAAGATTAGAGAGCGACGAGAACATAACGTCCGCAGCTTCTACGTCGCACATAACGTTCCAGTCGACGTACTGACGGTAATACGCGCCGCCCATGATTACCACGCGCGCCGCCTTGTTAAGAGAGGTTGGCGATTTTGCAATCACACGCGCAATGTTCGTAAACGGACCTATCGCCACCACGGCAAGATTCTTGCCGTATTTCTCGCACGAGTCAATTATAAAATCGACCGCCGCATCCTCGTAGCCGTCGGGCGCGTATTCGGGAGAATTCAACCTATCGTGATAATGGCAGGTGTGCGGATATTCAGCCTTCTCCTCTGCAATCGGCGTTCCGTGACCTGCAAAGACAGGTACGTTTTCGTATCCCTTGCCATAAAGCGACAAAAGGCGCTTGGTTATCCTCGCGCGCTCCTCGGTATTCTTGTATACGCAGGTGATGCCGATTATATCGTATTCGCGTCGCATCGCGTAGTAGAGCGCAAGCGCGTCGTCTATCTCGTCACCGATGTCGGTGTCAATGATAAGCTTTAGTTTCTCCATTTTTTCCTACCCTATAAAAATGACGTTCAGCATCGTGCCCCTCTGCCCGTTTGAATAACGGTGAGAAAAGTATTTCTCTGGATTGCAGCACGTGCATTCGTCTATTATTTCAATATTTTCGACGGGCACTCCGCGCCTCAATATAAGCTCACGGTTTATGCCCGCAAGATCGCACATATACTTTCCTTCTTTGCCCGACGGAACGACGAATCTCTCCGCTATCGCGCCGCCAAGGTCTTCCTTGACCGCGTCGTATACATCGGAGCTCACCTCGTAGCAGCAAGAGTGGATGCAAGGCCCGATCGCCGCGCGAATGCCCGACGCGTCCGCACCAAGCTCGCCGCAAAGACGCTCAACGCACTTACCCGCAATATCCGCAACCGTTCCGCGCCAACCCGCGTGGGTAGCTCCCACGGCAATTATCTCGCCGCCCTTTTCCGCCTCGAACAAAATCGGAACACAGTCGGCGGTCTTGATTCCAAGCGTCACACCGCGCTCGCGCGTGATGTAGCCGTCACAGCCCAGAGTTCCCTCTCGGAAGAAGTAGCCCTCGCCGCGATTTTGCGCCCCGATCGTAATTATCCTGTCGGAGTGTATCTGCGGACGCGAAACCACGCTTTTGGGGTCAAATCCAACGCTTTTTGCGAAGATATCAAGATTTTCAAGCACGATTTCGTCCGCATCTCCCCTGCCAAAAGCAAGATTTAGGCTCTTAGTGTGCTCCTGCACACTCACTCCACCCCGCCTCGTCGCAAAAGCATGAGGAGAACGCAGAATATTTGATTTTGTAAACATGCACGCCCCTCCTCTGCACATTTTGTTTTCCCATACTATAATTATATAGCATATCCGGTCTAATTGCAAGAGCCGACGGGGATTTTGTTTTGGATAGGAAAAAGCCACCCTGTGGGGTGGCTTTTTGTATGTATTTTAATTTGGCGCGGCGGTATATTTCAATATCAGTTCGTCAAGCGTCGTATCGACCAGCACACACGTGGCGCCGCTTTCTGTATAAAATATACTAGGGGCAATGAAAGTCAGATCTCCGAAGATCGTTTGTAACGTATAATTGTATGGGTCAAGATCGGGCAAGTCTAAATCTACGTCATAATCAAACTCAAGCTCCTCGATCGGGATCTCACACACTATGGCTTTGTTGCTGTCATATAGCTTGCCGTAGGCGTTATACGCAATAAAGCCCTTACGGCTTGAGTGACTGTCTCCTTCGGAAAAATTGGGGGTGTATTCCAATTTATAGAAATATTCGGTATCAGTGCGGTAATTGCCGTTGTTAATTCTTATTACTTTTTGTTCTCCGTTCGATAAAATAAAAACAACGGTGGTTGAGCTTCCGCCTGCAATTAATCCGTTTTCTCTTGCAATAGGAGATACCGCCAAAGCGCAGTAATCATCAAAAATTCTTTTTATAACAGCCGCATCTTTGGAGACGGAAATGTTTTTTAGATTTCCGGGCGCAACTCCGACGTATTCGGTTATTATTTTCAACTCTGTGATGTCGTCCGCTGTGATCTCTGCAAGCCATTCGCAGCCTGAAAGCTCACGGAGAAGGTCGGCCTTTTTGTCGGGTGTGTCTTTCTCCTCGTCCTCTTTCGGTTGATTTTCCTTGCGCGTAATCTCGGATGAAGTTGTCCCGCCACTGTCCTCGGTCGTATCGCCACTCGCGCAGCCCAGGGAAAAAATCAATAGCGTTGTAAGAATAATAAACAGAATCTTTTTCATTCTGCGCCCCTCCTTTTCGGTGTGATTAAATTATAACACAACGGCAACGGTTTTGCAACCCGTTTTGTTGAAGCGCTACGCGGTTCTCGGTTCGAATCTCGCTCCGCCAACGAAAAAAGCCACCCTGTTGGGTGGCTTTCGCCCAAGGAGAAGGAGAGATTTTCGCACAAAGTCGCGCACGACTTTGCTTGCACTGTTGCAACTAAGACTTTTGCCTTCCCTCGCCCTACGGATCTCGGTCGGCAAAAATCAAGTTGCTGCCACTCGAAAAATCTCCCTTCATCTCGCACTGCGAGCGGTCGATTTTTCTCCCTCTCTCACCGCTACGCGGTTCTCAATTCGAATCTCGCTCCGCAACGCAAAAAGGGCACCCATTTGGGTACCCTTTGCGTTGGCGGAGAAGGAGAGAACCTCTTCCCCACTAAATACAGGTATATTTCCTCTTAAAATCCACTATATATAGTGCCTTTTCGAATATAAGGCGCATTTTAGGCACAAAAATTTTTACAAACCTCTTTTTCTTTGTGCCATAAGGCCTGCGCCCAATTGGCACAACTTTATTATACAACAAAAATCGACAATTGTCAACCATTAAAATCCAAGTAAAAAATAATTCACATTTAAGCAATAAAAACGAAGCGCGCTTCGTTGCCAACTAATTCCCTCTATTTTACAATTAATATACAAAACGAGAGGGGGGAGCGCGCGATGAGCAATTTCGGCAAATTAGTCCGGGATAAACGCGAGCGAAAAGGCTGGACGATCAGGCGCGCTGCGGAAGAAGCCGGTCTCAGCGATAGAGGCCTTGAAATGATAGAACTCGGCGATTCCGACCCTAAGCTCTCGAACGTATTGAACATTGCGCATGCCCTGGAAATTGATCTTGGCGAGATGAACGTTTGCAAACCGGAGATAGAATACGTCTAAGCAGTCCGACTTTCAAAGAAAGGAGGACGCGCTGAATGGATTGCAAATACGTTTTAGTTCGCGATACATACTCAGACGACACCGGAACCCACGAGGGCTACGGTATTGCCTTGGTAGCTCGCGAAAGCGTCACAATTTCCGCCGCACACGATCTATCATGTAGCGAAAGCGAAGTGGCTGACCTTGTGAGGAAGTGCAATAGGATGAAGATCTCACCTATACACTTTCAAGATGTCGTTGACGACTTCTTGACCTAATGAAACAAGAGCGGACACCTCGCGGTGCCCGCTCGACTTGCTTTTTTCTCACGAAAAGCGGTCATACATATATAGAAGGAAAAGACAATGAAAAACAAAAAGAACCTTACGGCGATCTTGGCTCTGATATTGACCGTAGTCGCCCTTCTCGGCATCTTTACCGCCTGCGGCGGCTTGCCGTCCGCCGATGAACGCGAAGAGACCACGACAATACAAACGCCGGATCCCATCCCGGAATACACCGGAGAAATAGTCGAGCCCGTAGAGCCGCAGTATACAACCCGATACGCGGCAAGCAGCGAAAGCGATAAATACCATAGGACAAGCTGCCACTACGTAGACCAGATACTCTCGTGGAACCTAATTTATTTTTACTCAGAGGAATCCGCGCGCCGCGCCGGGTATTCCCCGTGCTCGGTGTGTAACCCATAACAATTGAATATTATTGAAAGGAAAAGAATATCTCCGAATATCTATGGTCAAGAATCAATATAATTGTACCAAATAATCCTTTCGGGGGTGTTTATGTTAAGTAAAATGTGCATAGCAGCTGCAAATTATTTAATTACAAAAACGAACGAATTCAACAAAGGAAAAAAATATAGTGAGCGCATATCTATGACCTGCAAGCGCTTACAAAAATTATTGTATTTCAGTGAAATAGAGTATATGAAATCACATAACGGAAAAAACATGTTTACAGATGAGTTCCACGCATGGCCTAATGGCCCGGTTATACCATCTGTATACGATGTATTTGTTCAGTATCAAAACGGAGAGATGTATCCCGTTTCCGAGAAAGGGCACTCTTCATTAACCAAAGAGATGGAAAAAACTTTGGACAGAATATTTGAGCGTACGCAAAACATTGATACTCTTGATTTGGTTGATATGAGCCACAAAGACGGAGGGCCATGGTCCAAAGCTTATGTAAAAGAAGACGAAAAGCATGAGAACATCATATCCAAAGGCGAGATGTTGTCCTTTTATCAAAAAATAGACTATCTTACAAA
Organism: Eubacteriales bacterium; assembly: GCA_045602385.1. Classification (GTDB taxonomy): domain Bacteria; phylum Bacillota; class Clostridia; order Oscillospirales; family CAG-272; genus SVTX01. The sequence continues at coordinate 6,181 of JAZSBL010000009.1, forward strand.
ATAACATACAGTATGAAACGGCGCGGAACATGACAACAGATCAGTTAAAAAAATTAAAAGAAAATGACCTGAGGAGATTTTCCTACACTAAAACAATGGATGTAGTGGAAACACTGGAAAGTCTCAACCTTATCGATATAAGCGGTATAGCTGCGCATGAAGAAATAGAGACATATATTTCTTTAACTGCAATCATAAAAAATAGAGTTGATCATGATGAACTTCAAAAGCAACCTAAACTCCTAAATCGCAAAAGCAAGGATAGAGATAAAGACAAGGACATTCTACGCAATAGGCTCATTAATATACTTGCAAATTTAAGATTTGCATACAACTTCGTCAGACTAAATAGTCGTATCGATACTGTTGAGAAAATATCCGACAACATTCAGGGAATACGTGAGGATTTTAATAATCTTCAAAAAGATTACGAAGACAAAAAGAAAACAGTTGACAATATAATTGACAAGCATCGAGAAGAACTAAATGCCTCAGAACGCGCCATTATGTCTCATGTCCTGTCCATCATGGGCGTATTCTCTGCGGTTATCACACTTATAATGTCAGTTGTTATAACATCATCTTCCTGGTTGAATAACGCTGACGGTGCGGAGGCGATAATCGCATTTATAATACCAAACCTTGTGGCATTGATCGCGGTGTTTGTGCTGATATCTTTAATATTTTTCTATTTACATCGGGACACCTCGACAAAAGTCGAAAAATGCTCATCACACAAACGCAGTGTCGCGTTTACCGTCGTGATTGTAGCATTGCTTGTTTGTGTAATTTTGTGTTGCTGGTTTTGCTTCGCAACAAAATAGTATGAACAACAAAAGCACCCCACGGGGTGCTTTTCTATGGTATAATAAAATAAAAACGGAGGAAGACCATGAAAGAAACCATAAAAACCATTCTTCTCTACACTTACGTAATACTTATTGTCATACTCGTTGTGTTTTCCCTCCTCACATCACTGCACAATATGGGAACCAATGTTATAGAATTTCTGCACCGGGTATTTTAACACAAAACAAGAGCCCCCTCTCGGGGGCTCTATTTTTATTCCTCAATCCATTCTTCAAGCACGTCGTCAATAGTCTTTTTGGTCTTGAATACGTACAATCCGGATGTCTTAAGTACATTTTTGATGCGATTCATTTCGTCCCGGTCGCCACTTGCGTATGCAGCCTGGTAAAGAGGCTTATAGTGCTTTGTGAGACTGCTTCGGAGAGTAGATCTCACACTGTTCTCGACGTCCTCGCGAGCCTCATCTTCGTCGAATTTCTCTCTCTTCGCTTCCGCCTTGGCCTTCGCCGCAGCCACCTTCTCCTCTATCTTTATTTCGCTAAGCTCTGCAATGATCTCAAGCGCAAGCTCGTCGGAGCAGTGGTCAAATGCGAGAGGAATATCGGAAGGACTGTAAACAGAATCCCACTTGGAATCCGACTCACTCTGGCCGTCCTCGGGCTTGATAGCCTGCAGTTCAGCATCGATCGCACGG
>JAZSBL010000010.1:0-90511 GCA_045602385.1 Eubacteriales bacterium
CATCTTAAATGACCTCCTTTGTTGTTTTTATTGTGCAGTTGGTAGCCGCACTCTCATTATACAACAAAGGAGTTTTTATGTCATTATCAACTATGCAATCCTTACCGAACCACGCGTCTAACGCGTGGTTTTACTATACAATAAAAAAGGCACCGCATCGCGGTGCCTTTGAAATATTTTAAATTATTTTGCGTCTTTTACAGCCTGCTTAGTGCCGACAAAGATCATCTTACCGGACTTCTTGCATACGATATCCTCGTATTTTTCCTCAAGCTCCTTTGCCTCTTCCTGAGCATCCTTCCAATCCTCGTTAAGATCCTCAGTGTCCTCATAGTAGCTAACAAGCAAATACTCGCCGTCCTTATATGCCATGAGAGTTGCCTCTACGCCATCGGGAAGAAAAGCAGTATCATTTAAGACAACAACATATCCCGCATCCTTAAGTGCTTTTTCAGCCTTCTTGGGGTCTGCATTGGGAGCAGCACAGGATACAAGAATTGCACACATCATAACTGCTACAAGTGAAAATGCCAAAATTTTAATGATAGATTTTCTCATAAAAAATCTCCTTTCAAGTAATTGGTATTTTAATTATATCAACTTGACCGAAATTTGTCAAGTAAAACATACTTAAAATTTCACTTTTAAGTTTTCTTAATAAAATCAACCTTTGACCTACGCGTATCAATTACAGATAAGGTCGCCATACATACAACACACATCACACAAATATATGCAAAGAGATTTCCGATATATACGTAAGGAGCACAGCCTTCCCTGACCGAGACCTCCGAAACAACACAGCCCCGCTCCAGGGCGCCGAGCTCTTCCTTAACATTTCCCATCGGATCAATTATAGAGGATATTCCTGTGTTTGCAGATCTTACAACGTATTTACCACTTTCTATAGCGCGCAGTCTTGCCTGTCCGTTGTGCATATCAAGCGCGGCAGAATCCGAAAACCATGAGTCGTTTGTGGAAATAACGATAAGCTCCGCTCCGTTTTTGGCAGAGTCAAGCACGACATCCTCATAGATCGAGTCAAAGCACAATCCACAGCCTATTTTACCAATAGAGCTTTCAATTATCACGCTTTCTTCTCCCGCTACAAGGTCCTCTTCAAGCATGCCTATATTGGCAAGCGGTGGAAATATAAACGTGACGAATTCTCTCATGGGTACGAATTCTCCAAACGGCACAAGATGCTGCTTTGAGTAAACGGTCTCTCCTACGGTGCCGTCCGGCTTGATCTCAATTATTGAGTTTTTACCGAGTCCGGTTTCTTCGTCCTCGGTAAAGGCAGAAAGGATTATTGTAACGTTCGTTTCCCTTGCAAGGTCGGTAACGCTGCCAAGGAGATAGGAATCACTCATTAGCTGATACGGCAGGGCTGTCTCAGGCCACAGGACCATTTTCGCTCCCTCTGCCGCCGCCTGCCTTGTCAGCGAGGCGTATATCTTCATGGTGTTTTTCTTGCCGCCGCTCCACTTATCACTTGAGGAGAGATTTCCCTGCGCCGCGGCAACGGTTACCTTTTCGCCCGTGTCACGGTAAGTGACCGTTACAAGTGAGCCGAGCGCCAAATTTATAGCGAATAGAGAAAGCGCAAATACAGTCGCAGATCGGCGTATGCCGCCCTTCTCTGCCGAAAGCGCCAAGAAGAAATTGACACCCACCAGCGTAAAGGTTACAAAGTAGGAACCAAATATCGCCGAGCTTCTTACAAGCAGGGTGGCATCTATCTGACCGAGGGGCAATCTTGCCCACGGTACTCCCCACCAGCCGACTGTCTGCCAAAGCTCAAATATGACCCAAAGCGCTGCTGCGCAGAACGGCTTTATTATACTGTGTTTCTCGCAAAGCTCATTACGTGTGATTATTCCAAATAAAAGGAACACCAGCGCGGTCTGTACCGCCTGAAAAAGTCCGAGGCCAAGGCATGCGACAAGCACAACGGCGAGGGATGCGGCATTGGAAAGCCCTGCAAAATCCAGCGGGTACATATAAAAGAACCAATGGAATGACAAAGCATAATACGCTCCGAAAAACAGCACGCCCATGCCATATAGCTTACGCAGCTTAACGCTTCTGTCAGCTGCGCGGCGCATCAGTATTACCGCCGCGGGGATGATGGTCACCCACTGCAAAAATCCAAGCTTGGTGAAAATCAAGGGGAGAGATGTCAAAAGACCGCTCAAAATAAGCCACAACGGCATTTTTATCCTTGAGTACAAGCTCTTCATATCCTCTCTCCTCTCTATCTTATTTGTTTGTCTGTATTATTTTGTTTACCTTATCCGCGCTGCCTTGATAGTTTTCCAAAAACCACACGTTTTCGGGATCCAGCGAGACCTGCTTACCCTTAAGGTATCCGAGCGCTCCGCTCTCATCCTTGAAGTTGAATATCAATCTGTATGAATAGAGCGCCTGATATTTATATCCCTCACTCTTGTCGTCGCGATTGATTCCGTATTTTCCGTCACCTAAGAGTGGGTGTCCTATATACGCCATATGCGCTCTTATCTGGTGCGTTCTTCCGGTTACAAGCTCGACCTCAACAAGCGAGGTGTCTTTGTTTTCGGAAACGACCTTGTATTTGGTGATTATATTCTTGTAGCCTTCCTTTTCCTTGTCGGAGATGGTGACAAGATTTGTCGCGCTATTCTTTTTAAGATAACCGGTCAAGGTTGCGCTCTTCTTTGCTAACTTACCGTGCACGGCGCAAAGATAAAACTTTCTTATCTCATCGTATTTTATCTTTTCATTCATCACGCGCAACGCCTCTGCATTCTTTGCCGCGATTACGATTCCGCCCGTGTTTCTGTCAATTCGGTTACAGAGCGCGGGTGCAAAGGATTGCTCGTCGGCGGGGTCATACTCGCCCTTTTGGTAGAGGTAGGCCTTGATATGCATGATAAGCGTATTGTCCTTGGCGCTGTCGTCCTCATGGACAAGCACACCCGGGCGCTTATTGCACAAAATTATATTGTCGTCCTCGTAAACGATATCAAGCTTGGGAACGATGCGAGAAAGCGCGCCGTCGTCTTTTTCAGGGGAATCAAAGAACTCCTCTCTGATAAAGAGCTGTATCTCGTCGCCCTCTTGCAGAATATACTTCTGCTCGCAACGCTTACGGTTGACCTTTATTTTTTTCGTTCTTATGTATTTGTACATAAGAGACATGGGCAGACCTTTGACAGCCTTTGAAAGGAATTTGTCAAGTCTCTGCCCTGCGTCATTCTTTTTTATTTTAAGTATTTGCACTTTTTCTTACTGCTTTCTAAAAATACAAATTATTCCGCCGTCGGGAGACGGTCTCTAATATAAAGGAGCGCGTCACACGAGGAAGGAAGTTTCTTTGCCTACTTTCATGTTCAAGCAAAACCTCACCATCGAGAAACGCATTATGATCTCAAATACATTCTACACGATTTTGAAAGTTTCTTTGCCTACTTTCTTTTCAAAGAAAGTAGGTTAGATCGTTCCGAAGATTCTATCTCCCGCGTCGCCGAGACCGGGAACGATATACGCGTGGTCGTTGAGCTTTTCATCAAGCGCGGCGGTGAATATATCTACGTCGGGGTGATCTGCCTGTACCTTTGCAACTCCCTCCGGAGCGGCAACAAGACACATAAACTTGATATGTGTGCATCCGTGCTCCTTGAGCTTTGTAAGAGCATCACTTGCAGAGCCTCCTGTCGCGAGCATGGGGTCAACGAGAATAACTATTCTCTGGTCAATGTCGCTGGGAAGCTTACAGTAATAGGTTACGGGAAGATGTGTTTCGGGATCGCGGTAAAGTCCGATATGACCTACCTTTGCGACGGGAACAAGGTCAAGAAGTCCGTCTACCATGCCGATGCCCGCTCTGAGTATCGGGACGATGGCAAGCTTTTTACCCGAAATGGTATAAGCGGTTGTTCTCTGCACCGGAGTGTCTATTGTAATGGTCTCAAGCGGAAGGTCACGTGTGATCTCGTAGCCCATGAGCATTGCAATCTCATTGAGCAGCTCGCGGAAATCCTTTGAACCCGTCTTTTTGTTTCTCATAATGGAGAGCTTGTGTGCAATAAGGGGATGGTCTATAATGTGAAGCTTACTCATAATTTTTTGATCCTTTCAATTGCGCATACTATTATATATTAATTATACTCCTTTTTTGAGATTTTTTCAAGTCTTTTTTCAAAAACCGACATATATTTATTTCCCCCTTTACAAACGGTGAGTTTTATGATAAAATAGTACAGATACACAGAGAAAGGAGGCCTACCGATGGACAGAAAAACCGTACGTATTACAACACTTGGCTGCAAGGTAAATCAATACGAATCTGAGGCTATTGCAGAGGCGCTTGAATCGCGCGGATTTGAAATACTCAAAGGTACGCAGGCATGCGACGCGTATATCATCAACACCTGCACCGTGACCGCTGAGTCGGACAGGAAAGCAAGGCAGATGATCCGCCGCATGATAACAAGAAATCCGGATGCGTTTATTCTCGTTACAGGCTGTTATTCCCAGGTCTCCCCCAATGACGTCGCTTCAATCCCCGGTGTCGATTACGTTTGCGGCAACTCCAACAAAATGAGCGTTGTCGACAAGCTTTGCTCCCTGATAGAAAAAGGAAAGCCCGAACGCGCGGAAATATGTGTTCCAACCCTTGAGAACGCCGCGTTTGAGTGTATGTCTATAACAAAATTTGACAGGACTCGCGCCTACGTAAAGATAGAGGACGGTTGCGAATCGAAATGCACCTACTGCACCATACCCGCCGCACGCGGTCAGATACGCTCAAAGCCCTTTAACGACGTCATAGACGAGGTAAAGAAGCTTATAGCGGGCGGTTGCGCCGAGGTGGTATTGACAGGAATAGAAACCGGGTCATACGGAGCTGATCTTGAAGAAGGACAGGATCTTGCCACCCTTCTTTGTGAGATAGACAAGCTTGAGGGTATCGGCAGAGTAAGACTTGGATCGCTTGATCCCACGGTAATAAAGCCCGATTTCGTTGCAAAGATCAAGGATCTTAAATCACTCGCGCCTCATTTCCATCTCTCACTTCAAAGCGGCAGCGACAAGATACTTGCCTCAATGAAGCGCAAGTACAACTCGCGCCAGGCGATGCAAAGCATCGAACGTTTGCGCGAGGCGATACCAAACGTAAAATTTACAACCGACATAATCACGGGCTTCCCCGGTGAGACAGATGAGGACTTTGAAGCAAGCTGCGCCTTTGCGCGCGATGCGGGATTTTTAATGATCCATGCATTTCCCTATTCCAAACGGCGAGGTACTCCCGCGGCAGAGATGAAAAACCAGATCCCCGATGACGTAAAAAAGCAAAGAGTTCACGCTCTTACCGAAATTTGCCGCGAGATCAGGTCTGAAATATTCGACCGAATAATGGAAGGCCGAGAGCCGCGAGAAGTGCTTTTTGAGAGCTTCGACGGCGAATACGCTATCGGTCATACATCGGATTTCATTGAGGTAAAGGTAAAAAGCGGACGAGCCATGCACGCAGAGCTTGCGCTCGTTAAGATCACTTCTCACGACACCGAATGCTGCGAGGGTGTGTTGGTATAAAATTATTTTACTAAATTTTATATTTTTTTCGAAAAAACTATTGCAATTTTCAAAAAAGTATGATATAATATGCGAGTTGCATAATGTTTATTATTTAGAATTTATAGACGTAAGCGTTTCAAGGAGGTAAATTATCATGGCAAAGTGCAGTGTTTGTGGAAAAGGCGTTGTTTTCGGACAGAATGTTTCTCACTCTAACCGTAAGACAAACAGAACCTGGAAGCCCAACATTCGTAAGGTAAAAGCAGTTGTTGACGGTACACCTAAGACCGTTGCAGTTTGCTCTCGTTGCCTTCGTTCCGGCAAGGTTACCCGCGCATAATTATAGCGGTTAATATCCATAATTTACACATAGGGTGCATTCTTAAATGCACCCTGTAAATTTTTACAGGAAAAATCAAGGAGAGTTACAAAATGTACGCTCTTATCGACTGTCGCGCAAGCGCAAATTCCCTTTCTGCATTGAAGGGGCTTGGATATACTCCAATACTTATGCCTCCAGCCGATTATCTCAGCAAGCCTGTCGCGTCACACACCGACATGATTTTGTTTATCGGCTTTGGAAGGCTTTTTTGCCATGCGAGATACTATGAATGTCATAAAGAGATTATTGACAGTATAGTTTCCATCTTGGGTCTTGAGCTGACGCTTTCAAACGAGGAAACATCAGGCAAATACCCCCATGATGTTCTATTTAACGCATGTCTTGTCAATAATAGGCTTATATGCAATGAAAAAAGCGTATCAAGGCTTATTTTGGATAAAGCGCGTGAGGCTGATTGCGAAATAATAAACGTTTCGCAAGGATATACAAAATGCTCGATCTGCCCCGTGTCTGATAACGCGATAATAACTGCGGATAATGTAATTGCCGCGACCTGCGAAAAGGCCGGCATAGACGTTCTGCTAGTCAGCGAGGGCAACGTATCGCTACCGCCCTACAATTTCGGATTTATCGGCGGTACGGCGGGAGCGGTCGGCGACAAGATCATCTTTTGCGGTGATATTGACACTCACCGTGATGCCAAGGCTATACGTGATTTTTGTGAGGCGCATAAAAAAAGCGTCCTTTCTCTCTCAAACGAGAACTTGCTGGACGTTGGAAGTATATTTTTTGTTGGAGAAGATATGGAAGAATCAAAAAGATATTGGAACGAGAAATATTGGGTAAGACACATGCGCGACGACGACCTTGATAACATCGAGAACGCTTGGGTTGATAAATATGACGAAATAATCTCTGCAAAGTCAGGTAAGCTTCTTGACCTCGGTTGCGGTGTGGGTCAATATTCAAAGTATTTTGCCGACAAGGGCTTCTCTGTTACAAGCGCGGATATTTCCGAGCGCGCGCTTGCCTATCTTAAGGATAAATACAGCGGCATTGATACCGTTCGGATCGATATGACGCAACCTCTCCCATTCGCCGACAAATCCTTTGACGTGGTCTTTGCAAATCTCTCTATTCATTTCTTTTCCGAGCATGACACTGCTTCTCTGCTCTGTGAGATCAAGAGAATATTGAAGGACGACGGTATTTTCATAGGCTCATGTAATTCAAGCAAGGCTTACAAATATATCGCCGATTGCTCTGTCGTGCTTGAGGACGGATTTTACCGCGAGGACGGCGGCAGAACGGTAAGGCTTTTTGACAAGGAGCAATTCGACCGCTTCTTTGCCGATTGGAACGAGGTCGTTTTACTTGAGACCGAAACCGTGCGCTTCAACAAATCAAAAAACATGTGGGAGTTTATATACAAGAAGTAACCAATCACTCACGTAGGATAATATATTTCAGCCATTAAAAACCTATTCTTATAAAGGTTTTTGAAAAGGGGTGCGGGGGAAAACTTTTGCAAAAGTTTTCCCCCGCATTTCTTATTCATTCTAATCAATAATTCTCCGCGTGGATCTCAAAGTAGCTCTGAGGATGCGCGCAGGTGGGACAAATCTCGGGAGCCTGTGTTCCAACTACGAGGTGACCGCAGTTGCGGCACTCCCATACCTTAACCTCACTCTTCTTGAATACCTCTGCGGTCTCAACGTTATTGAGAAGCGCGCGGTATCTCTCCTCGTGGTGCTTTTCGATTGCTGCTACAAGGCGGAACTTAGCCGCAAGCTCGGTAAAGCCTTCCTTCTCTGCAGTCTCTGCAAAGCCTGCATACATATCAGTCCACTCGTAATTCTCGCCGTTTGCGGCAGATACGAGATTCTCTGCGGTGTTGCCGATGCCATCAAGCTCCTTGAACCAGAGCTTAGCGTGCTCCTTCTCATTATCAGCGGTCTTAAGGAAGAGCGCAGCTATCTGCTCATAGCCTTCCTTCTTTGCCTTAGATGCAAAATACGTGTACTTGTTTCTTGCCTCACTCTCGCCTGAGAATGCGGCCATAAGATTCTTTTCTGTCTGTGTTCCTGCATATTTGCTCATTTTATTTATCCTCCAAATCTAAAATATAATGGGATATTATTCCCATATCGATATTTTATCATACATTTTTTAAAATGTCTATATCTTTTTCATTTTTTTTTTGATAGTTGTAAAAAATAAATAAAAGTCGCCGGGATACCCGACGACTTTTATTATCACATATTAGTCTGCGATGTAAGGAAGAAGTGCTACCTGACGAGCTCTCTTGATTGCTGTGTTGAGCTCTCTCTGGTGTACTGCACATGCTCCCGAAACTCTTCTGGGAAGAATTTTGCCGCGCTCGCTGATGAACTTGCGAAGCTTTGCAGAATCCTTGTAATCGATAAAGGAAACCTTATCAGCGCAGAAGATACATACTTTCTTTCTCTTTGCACGCATTGCAGGGCGTGCAGGACGAGTGTTCTCTGTTCTCTCCATCTTATGAAATCCTCCAATAATTAATAATTAGTGACGACTCTGTCTTCTCAGAAAGGAAGATCGTCGTCGGTCTTTATCTCCTCAAACTTGGGCGCGTTTGCCATGGGTGTAGAGAAAGCGGGTGCTGCAAAAGCATCGTCTCCACCTGCAAAGCCTGAGGACTCTGAACGGCTGTCAACAAACATAACCTCATCTGCAACGATGTCAGTTCTGTAGTGCTTTACGTTCTGCTGGTCTGTCCAGGTGCTGTTCTGAATAGTTCCTACTACACAAATGGAAGAACCCTTCTTGAAGTAACGGGATACAAACTCTGCGGTCTGTCTCCATGCGGTTACGTTAAAGAAATCGGTCTCGCTCTGCTGTGTAGCGTTCTTGGAAAAACGGCGGTTTACAGCCACGCTAAAGGAAACAACAGCGATGCCGCTCTGTGTCTGCTTGAGCTCGGGATCCGCGGTAAGTCTACCACCAAGAATGACCTTGTTAAAGTTAAAGTTTGCCATAATTATTCTCCTAATTGAAAATTACTCGGCGTCTGCTACTGTTTCTTCAACAGCTACTGTCTCTTCAACTGCTTCTACAACAGGCTCCTCAACGACAGGTGCTGCTACGACCTCGTGGTCAAGCTTTACTGTCATGGAACGCATGATAGACTCATCGATATTGAAAAGACGGTCAAGCTCTGCAAGAAAATCAGGAGCGCACTTGTGAGTTACAACGGTGTAGTAACCCTCGGGCTTATCATTGATGAGATATGCAAGACGGCGCTTGCCCCACTGATTTACCGAGATCACCTCTCCGTTGGAAGCTATCAAGCCTGTGAACTTTGCAACAGTTGCCTGTGTTGCCTCTTCACCGTTGGATACATCGGTGATGAACAGAGTTTCATAAGTATTGAATACGTTTTCCATGTTTTATACCTCCCTATGGACTTTATATCGACCGTGCTGTGTCTTTTTTGCACGGTAGAGAGCCGGCTTTTGCATCTAAAGCCGTACCAAGACGATATTATATCATATAAATATTATATTGTCAACATTTATTACAAATAAATTGTAAACTTTTTATTAAATCCCCAAAAAGCTCTTCGTGAATATCCAAATTCCTATCACAATTAGGATTACGCCGCCAAGAATTCCTGCCTTGCCCGCAAGCTTGGTGCCTGTCTTTTTACCGAAGAATACGCCTGTAAGGCAAATCATGAACGTCACAAGCGCGATTACAACTGCAGCAACGATCGCACCGAAAAGATTGTATGAAGTAAAATTGAGTCCTGCGGAGAGAGCGTCAATTGATGTTGCGATTCCCTGCACGATCAAAGCCCCAATAGTAAGCGATGTGCATCCGCATTCGCATTCACAGTCCTTGTTCTTGATTCCCTCGTAAAGCATCTTACCGCCGATAAATCCGAGCAACGCAAGCGCTATCCACGGAATGAATACCTTAAATGCCTCGAAATACGAAAGCACGGTGGTTATAAGCACCCAGCCAAGGAAAGGCATTAATGCCTGAAAAAACGCGAAAAGTCCCGCTATCGTGCACATCTTGCGCATTTTCATACAAGGCTCGTTAAGTCCGTTTGCAAGAGATACCGAGAATGCATCTATCGCAAGCGCAACGCCCAGAAGTATATTCTCGGCAAAAAACATAAAGTCGAACATTTAAAAGCTCCTTTAAATTAAAAAATCCGGTATGCAGTCATACCGAAGTCAAAACAAAAAATAAAAAGACTCCATGCACGGCAAAAACCCTGCATGAGTCTCGTGTATTAAAGCAAGCCAGACCAAATATTCAGGTCAGTATGTTGACTTGCTCCGCAAAGTGCGGTCACTACTCCCTCACACGACCACTATTCTATCATTTCTTTTCATTTTTGTCAATACTTTTTCTTAAATAAAACAAATTTTATACATTTCTCGATTGACTTATACTCTAATATATGATAAAATCATATTAGTACAATTTTTATCGTTTATTGAAAGGTAGGACAACACCATGGACTTCAAGGTAGAACTTCTTAAATATCCCACCGAGGAGGATTGGATGCTGACTAAGCTCTGCACCCTCAATACAGTCGGTAAAACAAGCACAAAGCTCCCGACCGCTGAGTGGAGACACAAGCTACTTCTCTCCGAGCATAGCCCTATCCGCACTCTCAATTTCTGTATCAAGATGTCTGTTCCCTATTACGTGTCTGTTCACTTCTGCCGTCACTTTATCGGCGTTACACATTTCGTACAGAGCCAGAGAAATGACCGTCAGGACAACTACGACAGAACAAAGGCGCCTCAGGACTCGCCCGTATCTCATATGATGTACATAAACGCGCAGGAGCTTATGTTTATGGCTCGCCGTCGTCTTTGCATGCAGGCAGACCCTGCTACCAGAGCCGTTATGGAGGAGATTAAGCGACTTGTGGAGGAGCAGTGCCCCGAATTCGTTGGTACTCTTGAGCCTATGTGCTCCTACCGCGGAGGCAGATGCACTGAGTTTACTCCTTGCGGACTTAACAAGAAATATATTGCGAAATAAATGTTGTATCAAAGAACACGGCGCACGAATGTGCCTCCTGTTCTTTATTTAACAACCTGTCATGATCTCTATGATCTTCTTGTCGGTCTCCCTCATTCCCTCTCTGCCGAGGGCGTAGATATTACGTATAGTGTTTTCAACTCCCTTTACGACTAGTCCCTCGCCGCCGTAGAACTGACAACCGTCGCAATACATTTCGTATCCCATTATGCCGGCGTCGACAGACATGGATATCTTTGCGGCACACGATGCCTTCGCTCCGTCGCAGATTATTCCACTCGAAATTGCAAGTGCGTTTACTATGGTGTGGTTAACTGCGCTGAGCTCGCCTGAAAGCATATAAGCTATTCCCGCTCCCGCGCCTGCGCCTGCGCTCACCGCGCCGCAATACGCGGAAAGTCTGCCTATGCCGCTCTTCAAATGAAGCGTGATAAGATTTGAAAGCACGAGCGCGCGGTAAAGCTCTTCCTCGCTCTTGTTATAATGCTCTGCGTATGTAATTACCGGAAGGCTTGCAGTCATTCCCTGATTTCCGCTTCCGGAACATATAACGACCGGCATGTCGCATCCGCCCATTCTCGCATCCGAGCCTGCAGCTGCCGCCGCACACGCGAGTGTACGGATATCGCTACCTCTGTTGCGCAGAAGCTTTCCGATCCTTGCTCCGTAATTATTTTCAATGCCCTCTTTCGAGATGGCGGTATTGTATTCTATCTGTCTTGCTATTATTTCCTTGACGTCGGAAATTTCAACGGTGTTGGCAAAATCGAATATATCACACACGGTAAGAATATCCTCTGCCTCGATTTCCTCTGTGCTATCCTTTTTCTTATCCACGAAAATACATTTGCCGTTATTGATTATTTCAACTATATTGGTATGCTCGTCCTCTATATGCACCGACACCGAGCCCTTGTCGTCGCTTACGGTAACAACAATGTCAAGTATATGCTCACTTTCAAGCGGTGATACCGCTATCTCAAGCTCCGCCATTCTGCGCTCCAGCGCTTCCTCCTCATCCTTTGTAACAGAGGATATTACCTCAAGCTCACGGCTTGAGTCGCCGTAGAATATTCCTACCGCGGCGGCTGCCTCAAGCCCTCTCATTCCGCCCGAGTGAGGAACGATAACGCTTTTGACATTCTTGATTATATTTCCGCTTGCCTGGATATGCACTCCTCTTGGTATACGTCCGAGCTCTTCCCTCGCCTTAGCGGCGCAAAATGCCACGGCGATAGGCTCTGTGCATCCCATTGCGGGAACAAGCTCACGCGTAAGTATTTCTACGTACGATTTATATATCTGCGAAGTTCTGTCCATTGTTACCTCTCAAAGCTCTGAAATACAAGGATATTATACTAAAAAAGATAGTATTTGTCAAGGAATTTTAAGCTTACATTTGACAAATCTGCTCGTGCCGTGATATAATTATACTGTAAGAACGGCAAGGAGGATACATATGAAGATTTTATCAAACATTATCTGGTTTATTTTCGGCGGGCTTTGGCTTTTTTTAGCATGGAGCATACTCGGTCTGCTTCTGTGCATCACAATAGTCGGTATCCCCTTTGGAACACAGTGCTTTAAGCTGGCATCGATTTCTGCCATGCCATACGGAAGAAATGTTACTCTCCGATACGACAAGCATCCGATAGCCAACATTCTATGGGTGGTCTTTTTCGGTTGGGAGCTGGCAATCGCGCATCTGTTCTTTGGACTCCTTTGCTGTCTGACAATAATAGGCATCCCACGCGGACTGCAATGCTTTAAAATAACCAAGCTTGCTCTTTTCCCCTTTGGAGCTAAGATACAATAACAATTGAAAACGGTGCGATATCGTCGCACCGTTTTTTTTATTTTATTTAACAGTCGTTTTATCCTTCTGGATTACGTCGTGGGCGCCGCCCTCAACGATGCTTGTCGCACTTACAAGAGTAAGCGTTGCCTTCTCCTGAAGCTCGGGAATAGTCAACGCGCCGCAGTTGCACATTGTAGACTTGACCTTGGCAAGCGTCATAGCGACGTTGTCCTTAAGGCTTCCCGCGTAAGGAACGTAAGAGTCAACACCCTCCTCGAACGAGAGCTTCTTGTCTCCTCCAAGGTCGTATCTCTGCCAGTTTCTTGCGCGTGCAGAGCCCTCGCCCCAATATTCCTTATAGTAGGTTCCTCCGATGCTAACCTTGTTGGAGGGAGATTCATCAAAGCGCGCGAAATATCTTCCAAGCATTACGAAATCCGCGCCCATTGCCAAGGAAAGTGTGATATGGTGGTCGTATACGATACCGCCGTCGGAGCATACGGGAACGTAAATTCCTGTCTCCTCAAAGTATCTGTCTCTCTCGGCACACACCTCGATAAGAGCAGTTGCCTGTCCTCTACCGATACCCTTGGTCTCACGGGTAATACAGATAGAGCCTCCGCCGATACCGACCTTGATAAAGTCTGCTCCGCAGTCAGCGAGGAATCTAAATCCTGCCGCGTCTACTACGTTACCTGCGCCGATCTTGACCGTGTCGCCGTATCTCTCTCTTACCCAAGAGATAGTTCTCTGCTGCCACTCCGAAAAGCCCTCCGAGGAGTCAATACATACAACGTCAACGCCTGCCTCTACAAGCGCGGGAATTCTCTCCGCGTAGTCACGGGTATTGATTCCTGCGCCTACTACGTATCTCTTCTGAGCATCGAGAAGCTCATTGGGATTGTTCTTGTGTGAGGTGTAGTCCTTGCGGAATACGAAATAACGGAGTCTCTGCTCTTCATCTATAATGGGAAGGCTGTTAAGCTTGTGATCCCATATAATATCGTTTGCTTCCTTAAGTGTCGTTCCCTCTTTTGCCACTACGAGCTTTTCAAAGGGAGTCATAAAGGTCTCGACCTTTGTATCAACGCTCATGCGGCTTACACGGTAATCTCTGCCGGTGACTATACCGAGAAGCTTTCCGTCCGCAGTTCCGTCAGAGGTAACAGCCACGGTGGAGTGTCCTGTCTTTTCCTTGAGCGCGATTATATCCGCAAGTGTCGCGTCGGGACGGACGTTGGAATCGCTTGTAACAAATCCTGCCTTATGGTCCTTTGCTCTCTTAACCATAGCAGCCTGATCCTCTATTGTCTGTGAACCGTAAATAAAGGATACGCCGCCCTCCTTTGCAAGAGCAACCGCCAGCTTGTCACCCGATACAGCCTGCATGATAGCAGATACCATAGGAATATTCATGGTGATCGCGGACTCCTCGCCCTTCTTGAATCTTACAAGGGGTGTCTTTAGGCTTACGTTTGCGGGTACGCATTCACTTGACGAATAGCCGGGGATAAGGAGATACTCGTTAAATGTGTGTGAGGGCTCATTAATAAACTTTGCCATGTAATTAAACTCCTTTTATAAGATTAGTTGTATATGGGATATTTCTCGCAAAGCGCAATTACTTCGCGTGTGATCTCTTCTTTACTTGCCTCAAAATCGGTTGCAACTCGCTTCATCCACTTCGCGATGAGCTTCATCTCCTCCTCGCCGAATCCGCGAGAGGTAACTGCGGGTGTTCCTACGCGAAGTCCGCTCGTTACAAACGGCTTTTCGGGGTCGTTTGGGATAGCGTTCTTGTTTGCGGTGATATGAACCTCGTCAAGTCGCTTTTCCATTTCCTTTCCCGTTACGCCGAAGGGACGAAGGTCGATAAGCATCAAATGATTGTCGGTATCTCCCGACACGATTCTGAAGCCTTCCTCCTTGAGAGCTTCGCAAAGCACCTTTGCGTTCTTGACAAGCTGCTCCTGATATGCTCTGAACTCAGGCTGAAGCGCCTCGCCGAGTGCAACCGCCTTAGCAGCAATAATGTGCATGAGAGGACCGCCCTGTGTACCCGGGAAAATTGCCTTGTCGATCTTTGCGGCAAGCTCCTCGCGGCAAAGGATCAAGCCTCCTCGAGGTCCGCGGAGAGTCTTGTGTGTCGTGGTCGTGACAACGTCCGCATAGGGCACCGGCGAGGGGTGGAGTCCCGCGGCAACAAGTCCTGCAATGTGCGCCATGTCAACCATAAGGTATGCGCCGACTTCTTTTGCGATATTGCTCATCTTCTCAAAATCAATAGTTCTGGAATAAGCGCTTGCGCCCGCAATGATCATCTTGGGCTTGCACTCAAGCGCTGCTTCTCTTATTGATTCATAGTCAAGCATCTCGCTTTCATCCGAAACGCTATAAGGAACTATATTGAAATATTTACCCGAAATGTTTACAGGGGAGCCGTGAGAAAGGTGTCCGCCGTGAGCCAAATTAAGACCCATCACGGTGTCACCGGGCTGCAGAAGTGCAAAAAATACCGCGAGATTCGCAGAAGCGCCGCTGTGAGGCTGGACATTTGCGTGCTCTGCTCCAAAAAGCTTCTTTGCACGCTCGCGCGCGATATTCTCTACGATATCGACACACTGACATCCGCCGTAGTAACGCTTACCGGGAAATCCCTCGGCATACTTATTAGTAAGCACCGTTCCTGCGGCAAGAAGCACCGCCTTTGAAACGATGTTCTCGGACGCGATAAGCTCAATATTGTGCTGCTGGCGCTCGAATTCAAGATTGCAGGCGTCATGCACCTCTTTGTCGTACAATGAAAGCTCGTCAAAAAAATTCATTTCGGTATTTCCTTTCTTTTTTGTTTTTGGGGTAACAGGCATTGACCTAAAAAATAATATTAATTAATTATACTATAAAGCAAAATCATTGTCAAGCAGATAATGGGATTTTGGTAAAATTTGTCGTAATGCAATGAAAGACACAATTTCTTTTCCCGTCACTTGCTTTTTTGCACAAAGCGGCTTCTTTTTTGCATTATTTTATTATTCCCAAAATATCTTGTATGTAAGAACGAAAAGATGCAGAGGGGAAAATGGGTAAATCAAACGTTATCGGAATAATAATATTTTTGGTCGTATCTGTACTTTGCCTGGGCATGCTTGCCTTTCTTCTTGGCAGCTTTTATCTCCCGCCTGCGGCAAACACCGCGGCAAGCGCATTCCCATCCGGATACACGACTGTTATAATAGACGCCGGGCACGGCGGAGAGGACGGCGGTACGTCAAGCGCGGCGGGACTTGTCGAAAAGGATGTAAACCTTGACATTGCAAAAAAGCTTGCGGCGATGCTTCGGGCACACGGAATAAACGTAGTCATGACACGAGAGGACGACAGACTTCTTTATGACCGCGACATCGACTTTCACGGACGAAAGAAAAAGCTTGACATGGCGGCAAGGCTGAACGTTATGACGTCGGCAGAAAACGCTGTATTTATCAGCATACATATGAACTCATATTCAAGCCCGCAGTACTCCGGTCTCCAGGTCTGGTATTCGCAAAACAATGCCGACTCCGAGGTGTTGGCAAATGTAATACAGGCGGGAAACAAGACTCTGCTTCAGCCCGACAACAAAAGAAAAATAAAGAGCGCGACAAGCGCTATATTTTTGCTTGACAAGGCTACCTGCCCCGCAGTGCTTGTAGAGTGCGGATTCCTTTCAAACCCCGCCGAGGCGGCAGAATTTGAAACAAATGAGTACAGGCAAAAAGTAGCCTTGACCCTGTGCTCGTCAATATTGGATTTCCTTTACGCAAAAAAAGAAGATCCGCAACGTTAATTGCGGATCTCCCTTTTATTTATTGAATAATTCCCACGGATATTCTTCGGGCGGATCGCTTTCTGCCACGACCTGCTTTTTCGTCTGCGGATGGACAAATTCCACCTTGTGTGACCATAGAGCCATGCTTGCCCTGTTATCGCGGCTGCCGTACTTCCCGTCCCCGACAAGCGGCATTTTTCGCGATGCGAATTGCACTCTTATCTGGTGTGTTCTGCCTGTGATGAGCTCTATCTCAAGCAAGGAATATTTTTCGCCGTTCTCTTTTGTTGCAGTGGATAATAGACGGTAATTTAAGATGGCTTCCTTTACTCCCGCGCGCTTTTTATCGGTTACGTAGGACTTGTTTTTTATCTTGTCGTGGAAAAGAAGGTCGCGCATCTCGCCCGCCTTCTCCTCGGGCTCACCGTGAACTACCGCAAGGTAGATCTTTTTGTATTCCGCAGACTGAACGAGCGCGGAAAGCTTGCCCGTCATATCCCGGCGCTTGGAGTATATCATCGCGCCCCCCGTCGCCGTATCAAGACGATGGACAAGACCGACAAAGCTCTCCTCGCCCTTCTCGGCACGGTATTCTTCAAGCAGAGAAAGCATATCCTCTCCGCCCTTACTGCTCCTTTGCGACTCAACGCCAACCGGCTTCTCACAAACAAGCAAATATTTATCCTCGTAAAGTATTTTCACTGTTTTCTCCAAATTATAGAATTACAAAAAGATTATACCACTAACCTTCAAAAAAATCAAGACCTTTCAGTTTTGTCGTAGGCTAGGCGCACCGCAGGAAACCAAGCGCAGGCGTAGTATACCTACGTCAAGCTGTTTCCGAGGAGCAACAACGCATACGGCAAAAATGACAGGTCGCCAATCTTAAGTGAAACAAGACCCTTGAAAATTTCGTCAGACAAGGCGCACCGCAGAGGGCAAAGCGAAGGCTTACTATACGTAAGTCGAGCTGCCATCGAGGAGCAACGACGTATCACGGAATTTTCAAGGGTCGCAAACAAACAAATAGAGGGTGCGGGATAAACCCACACCCTCTATTTAGTAACCAAGAATTAGTCAGCGTATACGCTAACCTGCTTCTTTCCGCCAACCTTATGCTCAAACTTTACCTTACCGTCGATAAGAGCGAAGAGTGTGTCATCCTTACCGATACCAACGTTGTTACCGGGATGGATAGCTGTTCCTCTCTGTCTTACGATAATGTTGCCGGCTACAACTGCCTGACCGTCAGCTCTCTTAACGCCAAGGCGCTTGGACTCACTGTCACGACCGTTCTTTGTAGAACCGACACCCTTCTTATGAGCAAAGAATTGTAAACTAAGCTTTACCATTATCTTTACCTCCTGAATGTTTTAAGTTAAGTTGTCCGTCTTATTCGTCATAAGCACGGTCCTCGATGGATACATCGAGAAAATCGTAATACTCCTCGATAAGATCCTCGATCTGCTTGTAGTATGCAAGGAATATTCCCGATACCGCATATCTCTTAAGCTCGTCTTCCTCAAACTCGGGAAGCGCAGCCTTTGATCTTACTCGGATGTTTGTAGTTTCTTCATCAATATCGTAGTCGATAGATGAAGCATAAGCTACCTCTACGGTGTTGATTATCAGCATCGTCATCGCAGACAGCGCCGCACAGAGAACGTCGTCTCCCTCGGTGCCAAAGCCTGTGTGACCCTGCTCCTCAAATCCGTAGAAAATGCCGTCACTGCGAAAAAAAACTATTTTCGTCATAGTGATCAGCCCACGATGGATGTGATCTGAACCTTGGTATAAGGCTGTCTGTGACCGATCTTCTTCTTGGAGTCCTTCTTGGACTTGTACTTAAGAACATAGATCTTCTTGCCCTTACCGTTCTTTACTACAGTACCCTTTACAACTGCACCCTCAACAACAGGTGTACCTGCCTTAAAGCCTGCCTCTGTGGAAACTGCAACGACCTTATCGAATACGATCTCGTCGTTCTCTGCGCAGTCAAGCTTCTCAACAAAGATAATATCCTGCTCTGTTACCTTGTACTGCTTTCCGCCGGTTTCGATTATTGCAAACACGAAAAGCACCTCTCTTTCATAAAGTCTCGCTATGATGGCGGCGCCTTTTGGGCGCACTTAAAAGAGCCATTTTTATGCGGCACATTATTATAACACTCAAAACCTTGTTTGTCAATAGTTTTTTCAAAACTTTCTTATATTTTTATATTTTTTCTTTTTGTATTGACAAACTCTTTATTCTATCCTATAATTTGGGTATATTATACGTCTTGTGGTGAATGTTTATGTCAAAATTCAAAAGAAAGATCTTAAAGGTCAGGCAGCCCCTGCTTGATAAACTGATTTGCGAATATATTTCGGGACACGCGCCCTCGCGTTCATCGACCGCCGCCGCTTGCTCCGTCAGCACGGTGACCTCGGGAAAGGTAGCAAACGCACTTACCGAGTGTGGGTTTATGGACAGCCGCGTGTTTTCAAAGGGTGAAGAGCGTCCCTCTGCTCACCTGCTTTTCAACGACAGATCTTCTGTACTGATATTTGACCTGTCCTCATCGACGTATAAAATGTGCGTGGTAAATCCCGGCGGTCGTATTCTTTTAAGTCTTTCCCACGTCTATGACCCCGAAATATCCTTTGAAGACAATCTCTATATCTTTATATCCCGCAACGGTCTCAAGCTAAAGCAGTCAAGACTTGAGTTTGCCGCCATCTCGGTATTATACGCTGACGAGGGACAGAGAGAATCATGCTTTTTACCATCCGTCAAAATAAGCGACTACGTAAATAGCGTAATATACACCATTTTAGGCAAGCGAGTTACTTCAAATCTTACGGTATCATCTGCTATAGGAGAGGCGGTACGATTCAAGGCAATAGAGCTTGATAATTCCCATGGCGGCATTTCATCAATATTTATAGGAAGCCGTATTTCTTCTTTCCATGTATATCCGAGCGGATCCGTAACGGTATGCTCTCCCGAAAGTGTTATACCCCGTGAGGAGCTGCCTGATACCGTCGGTCTTCGCTTTATATCGAAGGAAAAGACGGATCTTTTGTTCATTCGCATTGCGGACTTTATGGCTGCCGCATTTACGCCGTCGGTTTTACTGCTTGGATCAGATATCCTTTCTCCCGACAATGAAACTGCCGACAAGATCTATCGCAAATTTATCCTTACAGGTCGCCCCGTGCCGGTCATATACACCAGAAACGAAAGTTTTCCTCTTGAATATATCGGCGCGTCCCGCTATACTCTGCTTTCGGTCATCAAAAAATACATTATTTCCGATACATAAAAAACATAGGAGAGTCGAGATTTCTCGACTCTCCTATATTTTAGACAAAGAATATTACTTTGAAAGATCTTCCTTAACCTTAGAAGCCTTACCAACTCTTCCGCGGAGGTAGTAGAGCTTAGCGCGGCGAACCTTACCCTTGCGGATAACGTCAACAGCTACTACGTTGGGAGAGTGGAGGGGGAATGTCTTTTCAACACCGCATCCGTAAGCGATTCTTCTAACTGTGAAGGTAGAAGAGATGCCGCCCTCGTGCTTTGCGATAACAGTACCCTCGTACATCTGAATTCTTTCTCTTGTACCCTCTACGATCTTGTTGTGTACACGAACTGTGTCACCAATGTTGAACTGGGGTATCTCTGTTTTGAGTTGCTCGTTTGTAAAAGCCTTAATAAGATCCATCTTAAAAGCCCTCCTTCAAAATCCGGATGTTCTTGCGAGCATTGCAGCGGACCACCCTTAAAATAATGCGTTTTCACACGCGGAATTGATTATACCATAAATCTTGCTTTTTTGCAAGATAATTACAAAAATATTTGTGAACTAATTGTAAATTATTCGGCAGTCGTTCCCTTTTTACGTCTCATTGAAACAAGAACGTCGCGGCAACCAAGGAAAATATCCTTTCCGTTCATTACAATGCTAACTAAAAGCAATCCGCCCGCTACTGCGATTCCTTTAATATCACTTCCCCACACGGTCATCACCGCGGCAATCGCGGTTATAAGAAATGTGTTGATAATAAGCCTTATCGGGTAGAGCTTGAACGCGATAAATTTCTTCATGGTCAAGGCTCTTATTACAAATACCGCAAAATAGCTTATATAGGTTGCAATAGACGCTCCTATCGCTCCGCCGAGGATCCCCTCGCTTGGAATAAGGATTATATTGAGCGCGATATTGAGCGCCGCGCCGATAAGTGACGTCCATAGGGACATTGATGTCCTCTTGACGGTAAAATACGCGCTTCCGAGGAAGGTATCAAGCGCAGTAAACACCGTTGCCGCAGAGAGTATCGGTATGAACATCCATGCCGCAAAATAGCTTTCCGCAAAAAGAATTTTGGCAAAGATCTGCGCGCCCACGGCGAGCATTCCGCCGCCTGCAAACATTACCGCGATATAATACTTAAATACTCCCGAGTAAAACCTTGAGCAGGTGTCCCTGTCACCTGACTCGGCTACTGCCGAGAGCTTCCACGCGTCGTTGAATATAACGACGACGTAGGTCAAAAGCGTAGGTATTTTATATGCCGCGGCATATAGTCCGTTCATCTCGTCCGAGCAGAAGTATGCGACCATATATCTATCCGACACGCCCGTGATCCACCAGAATACCGTTGACGGTATCAGCGGCAGGCAGAAACGCAAAAGGTCCTTCAATATTGCCTTATCGATCTTCTTGGGCATAAAGGCGCGATAAAGCCTTGCCGTGAATACAAGGAAGATTGTGGAGAGAAAATCCGCCAACACTATTGACAGAACGTAACCGTTTATGCCCATATTGAATCCGACAAGGAACAGAATATTGAGCAGTACCGTAAGCATGGTGTTAAGCACACCCTGTCCTGCAAAAAGCTTGGTCCTTCCTATCGCGCAGACGTACTGGGAGCAGACCGAATGTATATTTGACGCCAACACGTAAAGTATGATAAGCCAGATATAATCGGTAAAGTACTTAATGAGATTAAGAAGCGGTGAGAGCGCCAGAAATACCGCTCCGCCAACAAGCATGAGCAATACACCGTTGGTAAAAAAGGCTTCCTTATCTACGTTTTTCTCTGCCGCGCCGCGGAATATTCCCTCACTTACTCCAAGACAGGCTATCGGGATAAGCAGATTGCAGAGATTAGTAATAAGGTCTGCGGTACTGTACTGTGCGCTTGTCAGATAGGACGTATAGAACGGGAGCATGAAAATAACGATAAGCTTGGATACAAACTTACCTACCGTAAATATTAAAGTGTTGGAAAACAGCTTCTTATATTTGTTCTCTTTCATGCGTCCACTTCCGTTTTATTTATTTTACAAGGAAGCCCGTCAAGGGCTTCCTTGTTGTCGTTATTCGATTTACTGTGCGGGGTTCTCCCAGTTGTGGTATACCTCAAGAACGTCGTCGTCCTCCTCAAGCTTCTCGATAAGAAGGCTCATGAACTTGATGTCGTCCTCGTTGTCGAGGTTTACGTATGTTGTGGGAACCTTTGTGGTCTCCGCAGACTCAAGGGTATATCCCTCCGCCTTAAGCGCGTCCGCGATAGCGTATACGTCGTCGGTGGTCGTGTAGATCTCGAAAACTCCGTCCTCACCGGAGAAGTCCTCAGCGCCCGCCTCAAGGGCAGTTTCCATAAGCTTATCCTCGTCGATCTCGCCGTCCTCGTCCATGATAACGATAACGCCCTTATCCTCGAACATAAAGCTTACGCAGCCTGTCTGACCCATATTTCCGTGGTACTTGGAGAAATAGGAACGGACATTACCCGCAGTTCTGTTTCTGTTGTCTGTAGCCGCCTCAACGATAACTGCGATTCCCGCAGGTCCGTAGCCCTCGTATACTACCTCCTCGTATGCCTCTCCGCCGCCGCCGAGAGCCTTTTTGATGGTTCTCTCGATGTTGTCGTTAGGTACGTTGTTCGCCTTTGCCTTCTGGATAAGATCACGAAGCTTGGAGTTGGATGCGGGATCTCCGCCGCCTTCCTTAACCGCAACCGTAATTTCCTTACCTATTCTTGTAAATACCTTGGCACGAGCTGCGTCGGTCTTTTCCTTTTTGTGCTTTATGTTAGCCCATTTGCTATGTCCTGACATGTCTTTATATTCCTTTCAATTATTAACTTTGACCTGTAATTATATACGCTCTGTCTTCTTTAAGCAGATAAGCGAGAACGCGCTTCCAAGCACGCTTCTTGCCGCCTCCGTAAGCTTTATTCTCGTCTGTCTGACCTTTTCGTCCTGCTCATTCGCGATACGGCACTCGTGGTAGAATTTGTTGAATGCCACCGCAACGTCAAGAATAAATCTTGTGATGACCGAGGGCTCGTAATCCCTTATAGCGGCGAGGACTCTCTCCTCGTACTGCGCCATAGTCTTAAGAAGCGTTGCTTCCTCCTCGGTGGTGATAACTATATCGTCCGAAAGCTCTACGTCCTTTACCTTTTCAAGCACCGAGCAGGTTCTTGCATAGGTGTACTGAACGTAAGGTCCTGTGTTACCGTCAAAGCTGAGTGCGTCCTCAAGGTTGAAGTTTATATCCTTGATGCGGTTATTTGTAAGGTAATAGAACACTACCGCGCCGACGCCTACCGCCTCCGCGATATCGTCTCTGCCCTTGAGGTCGGGGTTCTTCTCCTCCATGATTCCCTTTACCTTCTCTATCGCCTGGGCGAAGAGATCCTTCAAGAGAACTACGTTACCGGTTCTCGTCGCAAGCTTTGCGCCGTTGAGGGAAACCGTACCGTAGGGGATATGCACAAGCTGATCGTACCAATCGTATCCCATAAGCTCCACGACCTTGAACCACTGCTTGAAGTGGAGTATCTGCTGTGTGCTTGTTACGTAGATGCACTTATCAAAGCCGTAATGCTCTTTTCTGTAAACTGCCGCCGCGATGTCACGCGTAGGATAAAGAGTTGAGCCGTCGCGCTTCAAAATAAGGCATGGGGGCATTCCGTATTCCTCAAGATCAACGATAGACGCGCCGTCGTCGATCTTCATAAGTCCGCTCTCGCGGAGCTTTTCGACCTGCGCGGGCATCTTATCGGTATAGAAGCTTTCGCCCTTATAGCTATCGAACTCTATGCCGAGCTGCTTATATGTTTTTTCGTACTCTGCAAGGCTTATCTCAACGAACCACTTCCAAAGCGCGATATTCTCCTCGTCGCCGATCTCCATCTTGTGGAATTCCTCTCTTGCCCGGTCTGCAAGATCACCTCTTGCGGGGATTCCGTTTTCCTCGTCGCCCTTGATGGTATTATTGATGCGAACGTAAAGCTCTACGAGCTTATCAATTCCGCCCTCCTCGATCTGCTCCTTATTGCCCCATAGCTTGTATGCAACGATGAGCTTACCGAACTGTGTTCCCCAGTCGCCGAGATAGTTGATGCCGATGCACTTATATCCCGCAAACTCGTGCAGTCTTTTAAGCGCGTGACCTATGACGGTAGTACCAAGGTGGCCTATGTGGAAGGGCTTTGCTACGTTGGGAGATGAGTAGTCGAGAACGACCGTCTTTCCCTTACCCATATCGGGCGCGCCGTAGTTTTCCTTCTTTTCAAGTATCTCGGGAAGAATGTAAGCTCCGAGATATTCGTTTGATATCTTGATGTTGAGATATCCGTTTACCGCCTCTGCAGAGCCTATCGCTCCACCCTCAAGCTCCTCGGCGATCGTAGCCGCGATCTGAACGGGTGAGCGGCGAAGCGCGCGTGAAAGCTTAAAGCAAGGGAAAGCAAGGTCTCCCATGCCGGCATCCGGGGGATATTCAAGCATCGCAGCGATATCCGCGGCGCTTATTTCCGCGTCGGGATTGATCTTCCTTACGCCGTCATATATCTTTTCGGCGATCTGTAATTTGATTTTTAACATTTATTTTAACCTCTTGTTTTTTTGCAACCTTGATATTATATCACACATATCGCATGATTTCAATACTAATATTAAATTTATATTACTCGTTTTTATTTTCAAGCATATCGCGTGCCGCCTGTCTTTGCGATTCGGTGATACTTATACCGCCAAGTATTCGCGCCGCTTCCTCAATTCGCTCCTCGTATGACAGCTCTCTGATGCTTGTATACGCCCTGCCGTCTATCTCCTGCTTGGAGATCAGGAAATGGTTGTCCGCAAGCGTTGCTATCTGCGCGGAATGCGTTACGCATATGACCTGACCCGCTCCCGCGATCGAATGTAGCTTTACACCTATCTTTCGCGAGGTCTTTCCCGAAATTCCCGTGTCTATCTCGTCGTAAACCGAGCAGGTTACACCGTCTTTTTCGTTAAGAACGCTCTTGATTGAGAGCATTATTCTTGCCATCTCTCCACCCGACGCGATCTCACTCATTGGCATGAGCGGCTCACCGGGGTTGGTTGCGACCATGAACTCTATCTTATCTGCGCCGTGAGAGTTAAGCTCGTCCGCTTTGCCGAGCGCTATCTCAAATACTACCTTTGGCATATCGAGATAGGATAGTACATCCACTATCTCTCGCGAAGCGTTCTTTGCCGCAGCAGTTCTCTTTTTTGTAAGCTCATCCGCTGCCGCGCGGGCCTTTTTCTCAAGAAGCTTTATCTCTTCTCTGTACTTCTCCGCATTCTCGTCGGACAGCTCAATGGAATCAAGCTCTGCTACCGCTTTATCCCTGAATGCGAGAATTGCCTTTATGTCCTTGCCGTAGCGCTTTTTGAGCGAGGATATTACCTCAAGCCTTGACTCGATCTTATCAAGCCTTGCGTCTGCGTCCTCGGAGTCGATATCCGAGAGCGCCTTGACCTCGTCTGCAACGTCCGCTACCTCGTAGCTCATCTCCATGAGCTTTTCGGCGAGTGGGGCGGCATCGGGTACTACATCTGCTATCTTACCCAGCGACTCGGATGCGCGCGAGAGCATATATGCTACGTCACCGCCTCGCTCACCGCCGCTGAGCACTCTGTCTGCAAAATTTATGTGCTTATTGATTTTTTCTATATTCTTAAGACGAAGCTTCTCAGATTCAAGCGCCTCTTCCTCTCCGTCCTTCAGTCTTTTGGAATCGATATCCTTGATCTGGTATTCAAGCATATCGCGCCTTCTCGCCTTCTCCTCTTCGTCGGTGTCTAGAGCGGAAAGCTTGCGCTTTGTTTCCTCAAGCGCGCGGTAGATCTCTTTGTATGTATCTCTCTCGCCCATGCACTCACCGTAGGAATCGACGAGGTCAAAATAGGCGTTTTTGTTAAACAGTATCTTACTGTCGTTTTGTCCGTGGATGGAAATGAGCAATCTTGCCACATCGCGAAGCGCGGTGCGCGTGACCGTTCTGCCGTTTATGCGGTTTGCTGTTTTGCCATCCGCCGTGAGCTTGCAGCTGATTATCAGTTCTCCGCCCTCGGTATCTATGCCAAGCTCGGATAGCTTATCCGTGATCTCCTCCGACAAGCCGTCAAATACCGCCTCCGAGATCGCATAGGCTTCGCCTGAGCGAATCACATCTCTTGTGACTCT
This sequence comes from Eubacteriales bacterium, assembly GCA_045602385.1. Lineage (GTDB taxonomy): Bacteria > Bacillota > Clostridia > Oscillospirales > CAG-272 > SVTX01. Next base: position 26,060 of record JAZSBL010000010.1, read on the forward strand.
TGCGCCGGTGAGCATATTTATACTGTCTATCATGACCGATTTGCCCGCTCCGGTCTCACCTGTAAGAACGGTAAATCCCGATCCGAAATCGATATCCGCCCGCTTGACAACGGCTATATTTTCAATATGCAGGCTTCTTAGCATAACACGCCCTCCCTTCGCTGATTTTTGTGTCAATTAAAGCGCGATAACGCTCTTGAATTTCTCCGCAGTTGCAAGTGCCGCGTCGTTATCGGGGGTTATTACGATGATAGTATCATCGCCCGCAACGCTGCCGAGTATATTATTATCCGGCATGCGGTCGATAAAGGTTGCAACCGCCCCCGCCATACCCGGTGTTGTCCTGAACACTACTATGTTCTGCGCACAGGTTATGCTTATAACCGTTTCAACTATCGGGTTTCTGAGTAAGCTTACGCCGCCCACGCCGTTCTTCGACATACGGGATACAACGTATTTATATGAGCCTCCGGGGGTTGCTACCTTAACGAGATCAAGGTCCCTGATATCTCTTGATACCGTTGCCTGGGTTACCTTATATCCCTCCACGTTAAGCATATCGATAAGATCATCCTGAGTGTTTATCTCGTATTTTGTGATAAGCTCAATGATTTTTTCCTGTCTTCCCTTTTTCATTCTTCATCTCCGAATTTTATTTAATATCATTCATTTTTTGTCTGAGTCTGTCGTAAAAGCTATACTCGTTAAGTCTTATAAAGCTGGTAACGAGCGGTGATCGGGTAACCTTTATTCTCTCGCCTATCGCAAGCTCGTAATTCACTCTTCCGTCAACGGTCAAAAAGAGAGTTTTTTCTCGCGGGCAATTGTTCTTTATCTCGATATTCGCGCTGTCCGAGAAGATAAGCGGTCTGGCGGTCAAGGAATGGGGGCATATGGGAGTGACGCAAAGACAATTCAGTCTTGGGTCAACTATTGCGCCTCCCGCCGCAAGCGAATATGCGGTCGAGCCCGTAGGAGTTGAGATTATCATACCGTCCGAACGGTAATTTCCTATTGAAACTCCGCCCTCGTATAGCTCTGTATCAACTATTCTTGAAATTGAACCGTTTGAAAGCACCGCGTCGTTAAGCGCGTATTCGTTCTTTCTTACACTTCCCTCTGTATTGATGATCTCAATGTTTATCATCGAGCGTGTTTCGATCCTGTAATCTCCCGAAACGATCCTCTCAAGCTTGTCTATCTCGCCAAGCTCAAGCTCCGCCATATATCCGAGTCTGCCGAGGTTAAGACCGAGTATATAGGTGCCGTGGGGTGCGGCGCGTCGCGCCGACTCCAGTATCGTTCCGTCACCGCCGAGAACGATCACCGCGTCAACGGCACTATACGCCTCCTCAGCCTGAAGATAAGTAAACTCTATCTTGTTTTTATTGTGTCTGTAAAGTCTGTCCTTATTATAGAAAAGCGTACATATCTCACAACCGAGCCCCTTGAGCTTTTCGGCAACTCGCACAGCCGCGTTTGCCTTGTCATATATGTTGAAATTTGTGATTATAAGTACCTTCTTAATGGGTCTTTCCATGATATAGCCCTTCTTTTTTGATGTAGTTATCTCTTAGAGATCTCTCTGATCCCCATTTTATCATTTTTATTTTCAACCGGCTCGCCTACCCTTACAAAGCATGCGAGATATTCGCGGTTGCCATCCCCACCCTCTATGGGGGATGGGATAACACCTTGCGCGCAAAGTCCGTGCAGTCCGGCAGATTCAAGCACGCGCAATATTGCCGCCTCTCTGTCCTTTGCGTCCTTAACGATACCCTTTTTACCAAGCGCCTGCTTGCCCGCCTCAAACTGCGGCTTTATAAGCGAAATATAGACTCCGCCCTCCCGAAGTGTCCTTGCTACTCCGCCGTGCAAGAGCGTTTGAGATATAAACGATACGTCCATGACGGCTATGTCGAAAACACCAAAGTCCTCCGCCTTGAGCTCACGGGCGTTATATCCCTCGATATTGGTAACTCTTTCGTCCTCCGCTATCTTGGCGTGGAGCTGTCCTCTGCCCGAATCGACACAATAAACGCTTGCCGCGCCGTTCTGCAAGAGGCAATCTGTAAATCCGCCTGTCGAAGCCCCGACGTCGATGCATCTTTTGCCTGCAACGTCAATATTGAACGCCGCAAGTGCCGCCTCAAGCTTAAGTCCGCCGCGGCTGACGTATTTATCGGTCTCTGTTATCTCTACCGTATGCTCCTCGCCCCATATCTCCTCAGAGGCCTTTTTGACTGTCTTTCCGTCGACAAGCACCTTGCCCTCCGAGATAAGCCTCGCGGCGCGAGTTCTGCTCTCAACAAAGCCGTATACGGTCAGAAAGCTGTCCGCTCTCATGCAAACACTCCAAATGCGGGAATAAGCGACATAAGAAGCGCAACGACAAGTCCTACTGCCGCGCCTGCGTATACCTGCAACGGAGTATGTCCCGCAAGCTCACTGAACGCCTTTTGTGTATGCTCTACGTCCTTAGACTCCAAAAGCTCCTTGAAAATCATGTTGAGTGCCTTCGCATGCTCTCCGACCTGCCGTCTCATTCCCATAGCGTCTCTTATTACTACCATGGCAAGGATAAAGCTTATTGCAAAATACCCCGATCCAAGTCCGTATTTAACACCGCAGGAGGTGAGAAGTCCGATTACCGCCGCAGTGTGCGACGAAGGCATTCCACCCGTTCCGAAAAGAAACTCGGTTACGGTAAATTTCTTTATTTTGAATATACCGGTTATCGCCTTAAGTATCTGGGCGACTACCCAGCCTGTTCCCGCGCTGACAAGACAGTAGTTTGTCGCCATGTCGCGCAATGCATTTAAAAATTCCATTTTATAAATTCCTTTATCTTATTTTGTCCTGTCGCACAAAAATCCGGCAAGACCTACAAGCCTCTCCGAGCCCTCGATATCCTTAATCGCCGCGATCGCATCATCGGTCAATTTTTCGGCATAGGCGCGCGCCTCGTCTACTGTAAAGAAGCTCATAAACGTGGTCTTGTTTTTATCCTTGTCGGAGCCGATGCGCTTTCCAAGCTCCTCGTCAGTTGAGGTTACGTCAAGTATATCGTCTGTTACCTGGAATGCAAGTCCTATCATCTGTGCAAACGCGGTAAGCTTCTCGGTCATCTCGCTATTGGGAGCATAGCCCGCGGCAAGCGCACCAAGCTGTGCGGACACGCATATCATTGCGCCTGTCTTACCCATATGCAGCTCAACAAGCTGCTTTTCGTCAAGCTTGTGGCTCTCGCCGTATATGTCCATGACCTGACCCTTTATCATTCCGTAGCTTCCTGCCGCTCCCGCGAGAAGCGCAACGGCAGCAGCCGCGCAATCTCCCGTAACGTGGGGATTCATTGCGCATACCGCAAAGGCATCTGTGAGAAGTCCGTCTCCCGCCAACGTGGCATATGCCTCGCCGTAGACCTTGTGGTTTGTGGGCTTGCCGCGTCTTAAGTCGTCGTTATCCATACAAGGCAGGTCGTCGTGGATAAGCGAGTATGTATGCACCATCTCCACGGCGCACGCAAAGGGCAACGCAGCCTCTGTTTTGCCGCCAAGCAATCTGCAAGACTCAAGCACGAGCGCAGCTCTTACTCTCTTTCCGCCCGAAAGAAGGCTATACCGTTCCGCCTCGTAAAGCACGGATGTGATGCCCCCCTCTTCGGGATATATCTTTTCAAGCTCCGGAGTGACCGCCTTGACAGATTCATCAAGTACCTCCAAAGCGAGCTTTTTATCATATTTAAGCATTGTTCTACCTCTTATTCAGGAATTGAAGGTGCCTTCGGGAACATCGGCTATCTCTATTTCGCCGTCCTTACCCTGCTGCAATATTCTTATTTTTCTCTTTGCCGCCTCAAGCTCCTCGGAGCATTTTGCGACAAGTCCTATGCCCTCCTCATAAAGCTTTAAGGACTTATCAAGCGGGAGCTTTTCCTCCTCCATCTCCTTGACTATCTCCTCAAGTCTTATCATACAGGACTCTATATCGGTCTTTTTTCTTTCCGCCATATTTATTTTCCCTCATTTCCCTTTTTTATTCGTTTCTCGGTCACACTTGCCGAAAGCTCTCCGTCATACAGCTTAACCGTGACGGCATCGCCCTCGTTCACATCATTAACAGAGGAAACCAGCCTTCCCTCCGCATCCTCCACCACGCTGTATCCGTGTGAAAGCACCGACAATGGATTTGCCGCTTCAAGGCGTGTGCAGATCATTCTGAAATCTGCCTCTACCCTCTCCATCTTGCTCCTTTGCGCAGAATCAAGTCTGTTTTTAAGCACGGTCAGCGCGCTCTCCTTCTCTCCAAGCCTTCGCATTGGAGAATGAAGCTCAACGCTCTTTTTCATTACCTCAAGAGAGCTATCAAGCTTATTTATCTTCCTTGCAATGGCATTGTCACTATTCCCCTTGAGCGTTCTCACTCGATTGAGCAGCTCCGCCGTATCGGGAAATGCCAGCTCTGCCGCCGCAGACGGCGTTGGAGCGCGAAGGTCTGCCACAAAATCGCATATCGTAAAGTCAGTCTCATGTCCGACTGCCGATATGACAGGTACATCCGACTCGGCTATCGTGCGTGCCAGGGTCTCGTCATTAAAGCACCAGAGGTCCTCCGCAGAGCCGCCTCCGCGACCGATAATGATGACGTCGACCTTATGTCTGTTATTAAAAAACAGTATTCCGCCCGTAAGGCTTCTCGGCGCAAGCTCGCCCTGAACGTAGGACGGATAGATGATTATCTCTGTCCCGGGACACCGTCTGCCCGACACGTTGATAATGTCGTGGAGCGCCGCCCCCGAAGCCGAGGTTATTACTCCGACACTCTGCGGAAACTTTGGGATAGGCTTTTTTCTTGCAGGGTCGAAAAGTCCCTCTCCGGACAGCTTTCTCTTTAATTGTTCAAACGCAACCGCAAGCGCGCCCGCGCCGTCGGGCTGCATATCGTCGATTATTATCTGACAATCCCCACTTACCGTATATGAAGATATTTTTCCGTGGACGACTACCTTCATGCCGCTCTCGGGCATAAACTTCAGTCTTGCCGCACTGAAGCGGAACATTACCGCGCGCAACGACGAGCTCTCGTCCTTAAGTGAGAAATACATATGTCCCGACGAATAATTGCTCTTGAGGTTGGATATTTCTCCGCGGAGATACACGCTTTGCAAGACCGGACTTGATTCAAGCGTCATCTTTATATATTCATTTAACTGTGTAACGCTGAATACCGCCTTATCCTGCATGGCTATCTCCTTATAATTTATTCTTCAGGTGCGCTTTTCTTGTCAGGAGCGCTATCCCCGCGGCGTTATCCGCCGAAAACTCGGGCTCCGAGAAATATACGTTTCCAAGCCCCGACAGTCTTTTCGCTATGCGCTTATTGCTCATAACTCCGCCTGCGAAGATAACCGGAATATTACCGTATTGCTCGCGCAGGTTTTCGCTGAGCTTATAGAGCGTGTCCGCGATAAAATCAAAGCAAAACGCGCTTGTTATCGCTTTATCTCCGCTTTCGCCGTATTTCTTTGCGGCAAGGTTTTCAAGGCCCGACAAATTACATTCAAGTCCGTGTACCGACACTCGGCTCTTTTGATACGGAATCTCTGCGCAAAGGGCTTCCATCTCTCTGCCGCATGGGAATCTAAGTCCCATCATAACGCCGGTTCTGTCTATCGCCTGACCCGCGTTCATATCCTGCGTGCCGCCAATAAGGTCTATTTTCATTCCGTCGGCCGTGGGTGTGACGAGCAGAAGCTCGGTCGTGCCGCCCGACACGTGGAATGCTGCGAAGGGCTCATTTTTGCAAAGTAGCTCGGTCTGACCCGACGAATAAAGCGCCGCCATTATATGACCGTCCTGGTGCGAGAAGCGATACCTCTCACACTGCCGTACCGCGCCTATACTCTCCGCCGCCGCAACACCTGACAAAAAGCAAGGCATATACGAGCCTTCAACGCTTCTCGGTGTCGCCGAGCATCCTACCGCGACTATCTCGCCGCGATCCTCAGCCTTGAGATACTCCCCAAGAGCGCCCATTATCTCAGGCAGGTTCTTGGTGTGGGCAAAGAGCGCGTCGCTCTGCCTAAGTCCTCGCTCCCCCTCTTTAACGGGCAACAGCTTTTTGAGGTTGAGTATCACCTTGCCGTCCGCATCACAAAGCGCGGCGCTTGTCGTATAGTTGCTGGTGTCTATGCCCAGATAAAGCTCAGGCATTTTCGCTGTTTTCCTCTGCGGGCTCTTTATTTAGTGTAGCCGCGAGCTGTTCGATATACGCCTTTACGTCCTTGCCGTCAATGTCCTTGAAAAGTCCGGAAAGTACTCCGTTTACAAACTGCTTGGACTTATCCTCACCGTACTTTACCGCAAACTCTACCGCCTGGCTTATCGAGATATTGGGATGTATGTCGTCTATAAAGAGCATCTCGTAGATCGCAACACGCAAGATCGTCCTTGAGACCTTGGAGAGTCTGTCCGCCTTCCAGCCCTTTGAATATCTGCCGATGACCGCATCGATAAGCTCTGCGCGGGTTATAACACCGAAGAACGTGCTCTTGATATAGCTGTCCGCGGGAATATCTCTGTCGGCGCATGCAAGATCATATATCTCGGTGGGATTCTCTCCTGCCTTGAACTCGGTCTCAAAAAGCAGACCGATAAGTATATCTCTTGCTTCTTTTCTAGATAACTTTGCCATATGTTTCCTCCATCTGATGGCGTATGCTGTCCGCCAATATGCAAAAATAGTCAATCATATTTATTATACATAATATTAATATAAATGTCAAGAAGTTATACAAGAAAAGCACGAGAAAAATGTATGAATATTCATTTGTTTTTCTCTTTTGTCCAAAATTTGCCGAGGGGCTTGAAATGATCGATTTTTTTTGATATAATATGAGGGTAGATAAATTTCGTTTAAAAGGACACAAATAAAAGCTATGAACGTATTTAAAAAGATCATCTCAAAGGGCGCGGTCATCTATACCGCGGGCTCTTTATGCATATTGCTCTTTTCCCTTTTAGTTCCCGAGAACACGATGGATAAGGTGCTTTTGCCCACCCCATTTCTTATGTTTGCGGCATATGCCTTTGTAATCTCGCTTGGTGACCTGCCATACCTTACCGGCAAATGTTCCACCGCCGTCTCGCGCGCAATTCACGCGGCGTGCTATAACGTGGGTTTCTTCTGCTTTATGCTCTTGTGCAACATGAGCCTCAGCACGTCGGTAATCGCAACGGTAATATTTGCTTTTATCTATACAGTAGCGGTAGTTTTGGCAGGACTTTGCAAAAAGAAGCTCTCCCCCCAAAAAAAGACAGGCACATACGCTAAGGGAATGGTCGAGAAGTCCAAGCCCCAGCCCAAGTATACAAATCGCTTTTCATAAGGGATAAGCATTTATATGAAGAACTTTAACAAGATCATAACGCTTCTTATAGCCATTATTGCAGTTTTGACGATAGCCTGCGCGGTAAGCGTGGTTACAATATGCATAAGCGGCGCGAAGCCGGATATCTATACCTCTAAGGGCATCTCAGCCAAGGGAAATTCGGGCGCGGAGCTTTCGGAAAGCTTTGACTACGGTGATGGGTATATAAAGAATATTATTTTTGTCGGCGACAAGACTATCTCGCCTATTTCAAACGTTTATACCGATCTGCTAAAGAGTCAGGTATGGACCGCCGCTGACGGCTCCCTCCCCCTTGACAACAACCTGAAAACAGTTGCGGTAATTCATTCGGATGACGAAAAAGGAAGCTCCATTCCCTCTGCCGCCGAGCTATACAAGCCGCAGTACATAATCATCACGGTAGGTATTGAAAACGGGGTTGCATACTGCAACGAGGAAAAGTTCAAGGAGTACTATAAGGAGCTTATCGTAGCGATCAAAGAGACATCTCCCGACACAAAGATCATGCTTCAGTCGATATTCCCTATATCAAAGAAGGCTGCTAAGGATAATCCCAATATTTCAAACGACAGGATTGACAGGGCGAATAAGTGGATACTTGACGTCTGCGAGGAATCCTCGGTCAAATTTCTGAACACCTCATCCGCGCTCAAGGACAGTGCGGGCTACCTTGCCGCCGAGTACGACTCGGGTGACGGAATAACCCTTAACGCCGACGGATACAAGGCAATGGTCGAGTACATAAGAACACACGGATATAAATAACAAAATGCCCCGACACGGCGTGTCGGGGTTTATTTTATTTGAAATAATTTTTGCCTTGGTAAAGATCCTTTTCGTACATTTTCTTGTCGATGTTGTTTATAACAACGGTCTTTTTTCTGCTCCAATCGGGGGCTAAAAGCTCGCTTTGCATTCCGTCTCCGGTAAGCCGTCCTATAACCGTATCGGGTGGCAGATAGGTCAGCGCCTCGGCTACCGTATCAACGTAGTCCTCCATTGTCATGGGCGTATATTCGCCGCTTAGATACATATCTGCCATCGCCGTGTTTTTTATAACGTGTAGCAGGTGTATTTTTACCTGCTCCGGCTTAAGCGATGCGACGTCACGCACTGTTTTCATCATCGCCTCTCTGTCCTCTCCGGGCAGACCGAAAATGATATGCACACAGATATTTATCTTATTGGATGCTTGGCGCAATTTCCTATATCCCGCGAGGAAGTCCTCATGGTTGTGCCCTCTGTTTATCCGTCTTGCGGTGTCATCGTTTGAGGACTGAAGCCCAAGCTCTACGGTGAGCATCGTTCTCTCGGCAAGAGCGCAAAGATAGCCCACGACGTCGTCCTCAAGGCAATCTGCGCGCGTGGCGATATTGATGCCTACGACGCCATCCTTTTTCATTACGGGCTCTATCTTTTCACGTATTATCTCAAGGGGAGCATAGGTGTTCGTATGCGCCTGAAAATACGGGATATATTTGTCGGTCTTCCACTTCGACGAAAGCTGCGATTTGACTATCTCAAACTGCTCCTCGGTCGGGATAACGCTCTCCTGCGCAAAGTCCCCGCTGCCTCTGGGCGAGCAATAAATACAGCCGCCGTGGGCACATTTTCCGTCGATATTCGGACAGGTAAATCCTGCGTCTATCGGTATTTTCATACACTTTGAGCCAAATGTGCGACGAAGATAATAATCGTACGTATAATACCTTTTATTCGTGTCGCTGTTTGGGTAAGGATTTTTGCTTACCTGTGTTTCCTTCATTTTGTGTTTTTCTCCGTTAAACAATAGGCGGCCGTGGTGTGCCGCCTATTGTGTTTTTTATTATTTTGCGAGATATTTCTCAAGCGTTGCAAGCTTTACGCATACAACGAAAAGCTTCATCGCCTTTTCAAGGTCGCTCATTGAGGGATAGGTGGGCGCGATGCGGATATTGCTGTCCTCAGGATCATATCCCATGGGGTAGGTGGCGCCTACCGTCGTCATGGTAAGGCCCGCCTCCTTTGCAAGGGCGTATATTCTCTTTGCGCATCCGGGCTCTGCGTAGAAGCTTACGAAATATCCGCCGTTGGGCTTTGTCCATCTCGCAATTCCAAGATGACCAAGTCCTTCTTCAAGGTACTTATCCACAAGCGCAAACTTGGGCGCGATGATAGCCGCGTGCTTCTTCATATGTTCCTTTACATTATCCGCGTTACCGAAGAACCTTACGTGACGGAGCTGGTCAAGCTTATCGAAGTTTATCGCCTGGGCAGCCATTATCGCTTTGATCTGCTTAAGATTTGCCTCGCTTGCCGCCATAAGGGCAACTCCTCCTCCGGGATAGGTAACCTTTGACGTTGATGCAAAGTAAAGAACTCTGTTCTCGTTCCCTGCCTCACGGCACTCTGCCATGATGTCAAGTAGCTTGTCGCCCTCCTCATAGAGATCGTGGATGGCGTACGCGTTATCCCAGATTATACGGAAATCGGGAGCGGCAGTCTTCATTCTCGCAAGACGGCGTACCGTTTCGTCCGAATATGTAATTCCATCGGGGTTTGAGTATTTGGGGTTACACCAGATTCCCTTTACCGCGGGATCCTTTACAAGCTCTTCAACGGCGTCCATGTCGGGGCCGTCATTTGTCATTTTTACGTTTACCATATCTATGCCGAGAGATTCGGTGACCTTGAAGTGACGGTCGTATCCCGGTACGGGGCAGATAAACTTTACCCTCTCCTCGCGGCACCAGGGACGCTCACTGTCGCAGAAGCCGTAGAGCATTGCGCGGGCAACTGCGTCGTACATCAGCGTAAGCGACGAGCCGCCGCCAAGGATCATATTCTCTGCGGGGATATCAAGAAGCTCCGAGAAAAGTCTGATAGCCTCCGGAATACCCTCAAGAAGGCCGTAGTTTCTGCAATCAAAGCCCTTCTCCGTCTTGGCGTCCTTGCCCTCGGATATTACGGTAAGCATTCCGTCCGAGAGATTAAGCTGCTCTGTGCAGGGCTTTCCTCGGGAGATGTCAAGCGACATTCCCATCTTCTTGATATTCTCATATTCTGCCTTTGCCTCGGCATAAGCCGCGCTTAAAGCCGCGCGGTCCATCTCAATGTAACCCATGTAAATTCTCCAATAATCATCTTTTTTTCGCTTTATTTCAGCATATGCGCTATTATACCATAATGCCACCGAAAAAGCAAGATGTTTTTTGAATTTTTGCAAGATTTTGGCATTATTCTATGTTTTCCCAAAAAATACGGGCAATTTGTGCAAGTGATTGTGCATTTCCTGCAAATTTTGCGCCTTTCCACTCCTCGGGAAACAGCGCTCTGTACTTCGGCTCGGCAAATCGGTCGTCTATAAGCACGGCAACGCCTCGGTCGGTCTCTGTTCTTATAACTCTGCCAACTGCCTGAAGTATAGAATTCATGCCGGGATAGGTATACGCGTAGTCATATCCGCAACCGCTTTTTTCTTCGTAATAGTCACGTATTATATTGTTTTCATTTGACAGTCCCGGAAGTCCGACGCCAACGCAGATAACTCCGATAAGCTTATCTCCCGGTAGGTCGATTCCCTCCGAGAATGAGCCGCCAAGCACGCAAAATGCAATTCTCGTCTTTCCGTCATCGACAAACGAGGATATGAATTCCTCCCGCTCCTTTGGCGACATATTCTTCTTTTGTTCAAGTATTCTGACCTTCGGATATTTTGCGGAAAAGATCTTTTTGACCTCATCAAGATAGCTGTACGATGGGAAAAAGACGATATAATTCCCCGCCTTGGCAGACACCGTTGCCGCTATGCACGACGAGATACGCTTGTATGATTTTTCCCTGTCCTCATATCTCGTGCTTATCTTATCGACTATCGCTACGCAGAGATTTTCCTTTGGAAATGGTGAGCGGAAGCTGACAGAAACGGTTTTCTTTCCGCCGCCGAGTATATCCGCAAAATACTCTGTGGGGGTCAGTGTCGCGGAAAACATGACCGACGCGACCGCGCGGTCAAGCGCGTGCGACAGCTCGTCCGCAGGGTCAAGGCAGTACAAGAGCACCTCTACGCTCTCGCCCTCGCGCGTGATAAAGGTTAAGTATCCCTTGCCGTATCTCTCCGCTATTTTCTTGTATTCATACAGCTTATAGTTAAGATCCTCGACGTACAAAAACGCGGGATGGTCGAGGTTTCCCTTAAGCCACGTATCGGTCTTTTTTTCGTATATCTCAAGCTCCTCCGAGAGCTTTTCGGGCAGCTGACGGCTTACATAGTAGCCCGTCCTGTCTCCGTCGGGAGAATAATGAGTATCGTCATCGCATAGTCTGCCCAGTCGCTCCAGCGCGCCGAGCACAGAAAGCGTTGCGCCCCTCAAGGGGTCGTTTTCCTCAAGCATTGATATAAGCGGCTCGAAATCTGCCGTACCAAGTCGCGCAGAGAACATATCTCTTGCTCTGTCCGGCAAATTGTGCGCCTCGTCAACAAGGAAAATATATTTCTCTCCCCGCTCTCCGTCAAAATAACGCCTCAGATACACCGTGGGAGAAAAAACGTAATTATAGTCGCAGATTATAACGTCGCAAAGCTCACTTAAGTCAAGGGAAAGCTCATAGGGGCAGACCTTATACTTCTCGGCTACCTCTCTTATCCTGCCTGAATCGTATGCATCTCCGCATGATAAAAGCTCCGCTATGGCATAGCTTGCCCTATCGTAATATCCCTTTGCATACGGGCAAAGATCGGGATTGCAGCTTGCAGACAGCTTGCCTCCGCGCAGCTTTGCGGCGGCATTATTGCACATGCTCTCGCGCGAAGAGATCACGCAGCTGCGAAGTAAAGCTCCCGCGCCGTTCATCTTTTGCATAGCCGAAAATGCCTCGCGGCGGATGCTCTGCTTGCTTGTCAGATAAAATATCTTATCGGCAATTCCCTCTCCCACGCATTTTACCGCAGGATAAAGCGTTGATACGGTCTTTCCTATTCCCGTGGGGGCTTGGCAGAAAAGGCGCGAGCCGTGCTTTATATCACGGTAGCACTCCTTTATCATCTCGCTTTGACTCTCACGCAAGGACTTATACGGGAATACCGCATTTTGCGCGGAGGGTATCCTTACAGTCGTTCTGTCACGTACAACGTGCGCGCGCCAAAGAACCCTTGAAAGCAGCGATTCGTACACCTCGCGCAGGCTTGACTTATCCTTTATCTCTGACCGCACCTCAAAATCTCCGTGCTCCGTGTCAAAGAATATCTGTCGAAGCTCTACGCTCCCGCACTCCTTTGCGCTGCACAGGAGATATGCGTACACGTCAGCTCTCAATCTATGGTACTGCTCCTCGTCCTGAGAGATAAATTTGTCGGCAGCGCCGAGCCTTACCTCGTCAAGCGAATAGCCATCGTTTTTGCACAAAACTCCGTCCGCGTATCCGCATACCGAAATATATATTCCGTCCGCGCGGCAGGTGTTTTGAAGCTCCACGCGGTCGTAATATCTCATTCCGAAGGAAAGGTGGAGCTTATTGTATATACGCGAGCGGTCCGCAGATCTCTCGTGAAAGCGTCTTGCCTGACGCCTTGTGTCAATATTTCCACCCGAGAGCGCAGAGAGGCAAAGCTCCTCTACGGTAAGCTCTACCACGTCTCTTTTTTCGTCGTATCTCATATTCTCCTCCTTCCTTGATCTGTTTAAATAATTATACCATTTACAGCATTGAATGTCAATCGATTCTCCCCTGCAAAATTACCATATTTTTAGGGGTTACATTTTACCCCCTTTCGTATTATAATGATAATGTAGCGATATAGATAGTATAATTAAGGAGGTTAACGTGGAAATAATACCTATTAACGATTCCAAGCTTAAGATCATGCTTGATGAAAGCGATATGAAGGAATTACATATATGCGACGAGGCCGACTGCGCCCGCGGAGAAACAAGACTCGCCATACGCACTCTGCTTGAGCGGGCAAAAACAGAGACCGGATTTAATACAGAGGGCTCGGAGATATTCGTACAGCTTTATACCTCAAGAGACGGCGGTTGCGAGCTGTTTATAACAAAGGGCAGCTCCCTGCCCATTCCGTCGGGCGAGGAGGAGCGCAAGGCGGACAAAAAGCCGCAAAAAAGGAAAGAGGTGCAAAAAAAGAAGCAATACGATGATTCCTGCGCGCTATCCTTGCGCCGGGAAACACTACCCTCGCAAAAGAAACCTACATTCGGAAAAATGATATTCTCATTTGAATCACTACGCGATATATGCGCGGCATGCAAGATACTTATAAAAAAAGATACAGACATCGCCAGCAGTGCCTACCGCGGCGAGGGCGACGACTTTTACCTTATACTTGAGAACGCCAACATGTCCGCATACTCAAGGCTTGACGGCCTGACATTTATACTTGAATTCGGCCGCCGGGAGCGCGCGGATCACATCAACACCTACCTGTGCGAGCACGGCAGAACAATATGCGCGGAGCATGCACTTGAAACTCTGTCACAATTTTGATTTTTAGAGAAAAATTATTCCCCCGATACTTGAAATCGGGGGATTTTTTTGGTAAAATGTATATATCATCATATCTGAAAGGACTTGATAAAATGACTTTAGACGAGCTTAAGGCTATATGCTCCGAATGCACCGGCTGTTCACTTTGTCAGACCAGAACCAACTGCGTTTTCGGTGTTGGAAATGAAAATGCCGATATTATGTTTGTGGGTGAGGCCCCCGGTGAACAGGAGGACCTTTCCGGCACTCCCTTTGTCGGTCGCGCGGGTCAGCTGCTTGACAAATTTTTATATGCCGTTGACATCAGTCGCGAGGACGTTTATATAGCTAATATTCTTAAATGCAGACCGCCCAAGAACCGCGACCCTCTGCCCGAGGAGGAGGACGCCTGCATAGATTTCCTCCGCCGACAGGTCGAGATAATTAATCCAAAGGTAATCGTTTGTCTTGGCAGGATCTCCGCCATGAGATTGATAAAACCCGATTTCAAGATAACCAAAGAGCACGGCACATGGTTTAAAAAGGGCAACTACCTTATGACCGCCGTCTACCACCCCGCCGCGCTCCTGCGCGACCCCAGAAAAAAAGAGGATATGCTTGAGGATATGAAGCGTATCAAGGAAAAGGTCACGGAGATAGAAAATGAATTTTGACGCACTTTACGTGGTGGTCGCCACCATCACAGTTCTGCTTGCAGTAGGCTTTATCTGCCGCAAGACGGGAATAATCAACGACGTATCATCCAAAAACCTGTCAAGGATAGTTTTAACCGTGGGTCAGCCCGCAATGCTTATTCACTCCATGTCAGGGGCGGAATATAACGAGGAAAACGTCAACATGGCATGGATAATGCTCGGTCTTGGTTTTGCCTATCACGCTGTCCTTGCCGTCCTTGCATACCTACTTTCACTGCCTTACAGAAAAAATCTTGACGAGAAGAAGATCTCCGAATTCGCATTTATGTTCGCCAACTGCGCCTTTATCGGCTTCCCTATCTTCGAGGCCTTGCTTGGACAGCGCGGACTCTTTATGGCGTCCTTCCTCGTGTTCAGCTTCAACGTTCTCGTATGGACCTGGGGACTTTCGATATATGCCAGAAAGAGATGCGACATAAAGCTCAATATTAAAAAGATACTCCTCAATTTCGGAACTGTGCCCTGTGTTATCGGCTTTGCTTTCTATCTTCTCAAGGCTCCATCCATCGGATTTGAGCTTCCCGAATTTATTACCAAGGCAGCGGGGTATCTTACAAATATCTGCACTCCGATATCCATTCTGATAATAGGCTCGCTTATCGCAACACAGAGTCCAAAGCGGATATTCTGCTCATGGAAGCTCTATTATTTCAATGCGGTGAAGCTCTTCATCCTCCCCCTGCTCGTCTGTCTTGTCTCAAAGGTGATAATCACGCTTATCCCGGTCGACGGGCTTGAAATATACGCGATCTTCGTTACCGCCGCCGCGGCTCTGCCGTCCGGCGCGATCGTATCGATGATGTCCGAAACGTATGGACTTGATTCGGGATATTCCTCTGTTATAGTCGGCACGTCGTCACTCTTATCGGTGCTTTCCCTGCCACTGACGCTTATGCTTGCCGAAAAGATATTATTTCTTTAAAAATTAAAACACCGTCGGTATAGGATTGTACCCTAAAGGACAGTTTTCAAAAATACGGCATATCTCAAAAGGGGTATGCCGTATTTTGCATTTGTGGACACAAATGCAGTGCTTGTCAGGAAAATTGACAAGGCATAGGTGGACAAAAAAGGCTCCCTTGTGTAAAGGGAGCTGTCAGCGAAGCTGACTGAGGGATTGTTCTACGAGGTGATCAATATATTCACAGACACCCCGAAAGTTTTTATATATTTCCGTATTCGGTATTCTGATAACTGTCAAACCGTATTCTGCAAGAAAAGCGGTTCTTTCTTCATCGTATTGCTTTCCTTCCTCGCTATAATGCCCAGAGCCGTCAAGCTCTATGACGAGCTTTGCCTCTGCACAGTAAAAATCTGCGATATACTTTCCGAGAACCTTTTGACGAGAAAAGCGGACGGGATAAGCGCGCAGAAAATCATACCAAAGATGTTTTTCCTCTTTGGTCATATTCTTCCGTAGCATTTTTGCGGTAGGAACGATATCTTTATTATGTTTTCTCTGCATTACAATCCCTCCGTCACGCTCCGCGTGCCACCTCCCTTTACACAAGGGAGGCTTTTGTGCTAACCGTTACGTATGCGTGGTCTGTTTCAAATTCATTTACAATTTTAAGCTTTGTTATTGATAGATAACTACGTATATCGTTAGGGTTATCGGGATAAATTTTTATTTTTCTATTTCCCATATCGATATACTCATTCTTATTTTTATCGATTGATAAAACGAAAAGTCCGTTGTTTGTCAGCAAAGTAGCAATTTTTTGTATAGCTGATAATTTATCTTGTATATGCATAAAGGTTAATGACGAGTATATTACATCGAACTGTGATTCAAATTCATAAGACATAAAATCACCGCAAATAAGCTTTATATTTCGATACGTTGATAGATTTTCAGCCGCTCTACCAATTGTCTTTTCGGAAATATCTATTCCACACAAGCTTTTACAATTTGGTGCAATTTTTATGGCAAGTCGCCCTGTTCCGATTCCTATTTCCAAAGCGGATTTGCTTTTATCAAGCCGCATACTCTCGATAAACTTCTCTCCGTCCCACTTATCCATATAATCTCTCAAAGGTTTAGGATCACGAGTAGGGTCATTGTTTTCGTCAATTAGCTTGTTATAATGTTCAATCACATCTCTCATATATGTACCGTCCTTTTATCAAGGTTTTAGCAAATGTTCGTACTCTATTATATCACAAAAACCTCAGAAAATCAATCTGAGGTTTCTGTTTTTTCTGTCGGCAGATAAAACTGTCCTTTAGGGTACAGTCCTATTACGACGGTGTTTTTTATTTTCCGTTAGAATCGTTATGATATATTATCTCATCGGGCAAGAACAGATTAAGCTTTTCCTTGGCCACTCTTATTATATATTCGTAGTCCACGGGCGAGTCTATAAGATACTCAAGCTCTTCTTTCTCCGCCTCGTATTCCTCTACCTTTGCTTCAAGCACCTCTTTTTCGCGCTTCAGCTCACTGTATCTCATAAGTCCCGTGACAAAGGCGGTTATAGACACGATAAGCAATACAGCAAGCAAGAGCCTTGCTGTGACCTTTATATGAGGGGCCTTCATACCCTTTTTTATCGCACGCTCAAGATTCTTCTCGGACTGCTCCTGTGCGCTATCCGTCTCACCGACGTCCCCCACCGAAGCTGATGCGACCTTCTTTTCTATATCCTCTTGCACCCTTGGCATTATCTTCCTCATCCTTTTTTTCTTCGGTGATACACTCCGGCAATGCTTGCGCGCAGCCCGCTGTCTTTGCCGCTTTCGCTGCCCTCACCTTACATCTTATTTTACCAATTATTCTTCCGATTGTCAAGGAGTAAAGTCTACAATAAAGCGAAAAAATTGCCCTGATCGGAACAAGCGCTATCTTAACCGTTTTTCTAAGCACTCGCTTTATTATCGAGGTGACAAAACGCTCCGCCTTTTCGATCAATCTGCCAACGCTAACTCTGTAAAGTATAAGTCCAACGCCCATACAAAGATATACACAACCGCGGAAAACTCCGCCCCCTATATTGTACGTCAGAAGAATTGCCGAGGATGCGAAAAGCAGGCAAAAAATAAGGTCGGTGAGAAATAAAAAGATAACCGATGCTATTCTCTTTATCCGTCCCCCTTCTTCGCCGACTCCCAAAAGCATTTTCGCTATCCGCACCGTCTCGTAAAGCACGCCAAGCGCAACTCCGATCAGAAAAGCCTTTATTATAAGCGACAGGATAAGCTCTTGCGAAAGATCTATCACGCGCTATCCCTCTCGTCCTCGGAAAAGTCCACGCTTGCCTGCGGGCTTTGCCTCGTAATAATATATTCCGTTTATCCGTCCGTCTACCTCGACTCTGCCGTCGGTGATGTTCAGGACCGTCACGTGCAGTCCCTCTCCCTCCACCGCCATATTACCAACCACGGTCTCAAGCGCGACTCCGCCCTCGTCAAAGCTTACTACGTCCACAACCCCTTCTATTTTTATCCCCTCGCGAGAGGACGAGGAGATTGAATGCTTCTTTTCCGCATTTTGTTCGTTCATAGAAAAACCTCCGCATACAGCACCGAATGGTACAGTATATGCGGAGGCCTTCAAGGTTATTCAATTACCTCATAAAGCGAGGACGCGTCTGCCTTTGCGGTGAATTCCCTTACGTCAAGAACTCTTACCTTGAGAGTTCGCTGACCGAAGGTCACCTCAATGACGTCTCCCGTCTTGACGTCGTACGATGCCTTGGCGGGTCTGCCGTTTACCTGGACGTGCGCGGTATCGCACGCGTCGTTGGCAACGGTACGCCTTTTTATGATTCTTGAAACCTTTAAGTATTTATCGAGTCTCATTAAAAATTAGCCGTTTACTTTTTCCTTAAGGGTGCTGCCTGCTGCGAATGCAACGTACTTGGATGCGGGAATAGCTACCTTCTCGCCTGTCTTGGGGTTTCTACCCTCTCTTGCTGCGCGCTCCTTAACCTCAAAACCACCAAAGCCTGTGATCTTAACGTCCTCGCCCTGAGCGAGAGCCTCTGCGATAACCTCGAGAACTGCGTCAACTGCTGCAGCTGCATCCTTCTTTGTCATTCCTGCCTTTGCTGCTACTGCATCTGTAAGCTGTAACTTTTTCATGATAAATTCCTCTTTCTTTATTTAAATTTTATGGACATGCAAAACAGTAGTCAAAATGACCACCAAAACGGCAAATCCATTTTATTTGTTTAGTTAATTATACCATAAAAATTCAGTCAATGCAATAGCTTTTTTGAAATTTTTATGCAAAAACCTATATTTTTTAAGGATTTTTCGCTTTTTTTGCTCAATTTTCATGTTTTATGGAATCCCAGACCTCGTCAAGCTCGGTCATAGACATATTTTCAACGTTTTTGCCTTGATCCAAAACGGCATTTTCAACCTTCTCAAAACGGTCCAAAAACTTGTTTGTTGCGTTGAAAAGCGCCTGCTCACTGTCAACTCCCAGCTTGCGCGCGAGGCTTGTTACCGTCAGAAGAAGATCGCCCATCTCCTCCATGACTGCATCCTTGTCGCCGCTCTCTGCCGCTTCTCTGACCTCTGCGATCTCCTCGTCAAGCTTTGCATAGACCTCCTCAACAGTCGGAAAGTCAAAGAAGGATGCCTTCTTGCCCACCTTCTGCGCCCTCATAAGCGCGGGAAGCATCGGGGGGATAGAACGCAGCTTATCGGTAAGCGTATTTCTCTGCTTTTCAACTCCCTTGATCTTATCCCAGTTTGCAAGCACGTCATCGCTGTTGTCAAGCTTCAATTCGCCAAACACGTGGGGGTGACGGTGTATCAGCTTTGCGGAAATATCATTGGCAACGTCGTTTATGTCAAATCTGCCCTCCTCATGCTCTATATCGGCATGAAATACGATCTGCAAAAGCACGTCGCCAAGCTCCTCGCGCAAAAGCTTCGGATCATCTGTGTCTATCGCCTCGATCACCTCGTAGGTCTCCTCAATAAAGTCCTTGCGCAGGCTCTTGTGCGTCTGCTCCTTATCCCAAGGACAGCCGACGTTACTGCGTAAGATCGTAACTATCTCACAAAGGTCGTCAAAGGAGTATCTATCCTGCCCTAAAAGGCGCTCTACTCTTTCCTGCTTTTCATTATCCGTCAAGATGTTCATTTTTTATTCTTCCTTTTTGTATTTTCAGAAAATATCTGCCTTATTTTGATGCCAATATTGATTTTATTTCTTTTACGTTTATTACACGCAACAAAAGACATGCAATTATATACATTACTCCCGCGGTCATTATCGCACCGACAGTCATAACCGCTCCCTCTCCGTATCTGGCGGACATACTGCCGTAGAGTATCCTTGATGCCACTATTGAGATAATTGACGCTATAAATGGCCGCACGAGTATCTTTCCTATCTTCAGCTTCCCGGGCATATACCTGCACAAAAAATAAAAACCCAGTATATTTATAGCCATATCACATGCAAGCGTGCTTATCGGCGCTCCCATGATATTTACACTCTCATTGCCGATAAGAAAAAATGAAAGCACTGTTTTTATCACTGCCCCAACGCCCATCGATACAAGCGGCAGCGAGGGATGTCCGTACGCCTGCAGAGATGCGTTTGTTACCGTTATCATGCTTGAAAGACTGACCGACAAGGCAAGGCATGTCAAAAGCGGCGCGCAAAGAGTGATCGCCTCACTCTCCCCCTTGAAGATAAGCTCAAGTATCTCCTTTGAAAAAAGGGCAAGTCCCACCGATATCGGCATCGAGATCATTGCGGTAAGCGAAATACCGTCGCTGACGGTTTTCAGCTCCGCTTCCTTATCTCCCCCTGCTATCGCGCGGCTGAGCCGTGGCAGTATCGGCATAGCGACCGCCCCGACAAGAGCGGGCGCCAGCGAGAAAAGCGGCAGACATAGCGTGGTATAGCTTCCGTAGACCGAAAACGCTACCTCGCCCGAATAGCCTATGCTTTGTAATCGGCGCAGGATCATTGTCATATCTACCATTTTTGTAATACTTGAAAGCGCTGCCGATACGGTTATCGGCACTGACATTGCAAGAAGCTCTCTACGAATAGATCTTTTGTCCTTTTCGACACTTAGAGGTAAATCTGAGCCCTTAAAGCCCTTTGTCAAAAAGAGATACAATGCCGACAGCGCGCTGCCGACCAAGAGACCCAACACAGCACAGGCGGCAACGACCTCTCCCGGAAGCCCCGTATTGAGCGCCAACGATGCAAACAACAAGCCCAATATCAGCTTGCAGAGCGCTTCTATTACCTGTGAGATTGCGGTAGGGAGCATTCTTGCCTGTCCCTGAAAATATCCCCTATACGCGCTTGCTATACAAATAAAGAGCAGCGTGGGGGCAATTGCCACTATCGCGTAGAAGCTTTTGGTATTGCCCAAAAATTGAGCCAATGGGTATGAAAAGGCAAGCATTATTGCCGTTCCCACCGCTCCAAGCAGAAGAAACAGACGTCGGGCGCACTTGAATATTCTCTCCGCCCCCGCACCTTCATTCTCCCTTGATATCATTACCGACATAGCCACGGGCAGGCCTGAGGTCGATATTATACACAAAAGAGCATAGATCTCGTATGCGGAATTAAAATAACCCATGCCCTCGCTACCTAAAAGTCTGAGCATGGGTATTTTAAAGACAAGCCCGATTATCTTTACTGTAACAGCCGAAAGCGAAAGAGCCAGAACTCCCGAATAAAAGCCTTTTCGTCCTTTATCTTTATGTGTTCCTTGCTTCTTATATATCTCGATCTCCCGGCGTTCTTGCTCCATTTATCCTCCGATATCAGTCAAAATAATGAGCGATAACTCTTTTTGCATTATATCTCATCTTCTCTTCATCAATCGTAGTATATGTTCCCCTGTCGTAAAGTATGTTACCGTCAGAGAGCGTCATCAATACATTGGACTCTGTTGCGCTGTAGCAGACGGTAGATTCAAGGTCATAGGACGGGATATTGTTTATCGCGTCCATATCAAGGAGTATCAGGTCGGCTCTCTTGCCAACTGCTAATTCTCCCGAATCATATCTTCCCTGCGCTATCGCGCCGTTTACGGTTGCGCACCTGATCATATCTCCCGCGCGTGTTATTGCGGGATCGCATGATGCGCCCTTATGGATAAGCGCGGCGTACTGAAGCTCACGTAATACACTGAGCTGATTGTTCGATGCAACGCCGTCTGTGCCGAGCGCTACGTTAACGCCTGCGGCCTTCATCTTACCGTAAGGCATGATTCCGCTACCGAGCTTGAGATTACTTACGGGGTTGTGAGCCGCAGTAACACCCCTCTCTGCCATAAGCTTGATATCATCGTCGTTCACGTATACGCAATGCGCCGCGGTCACAGGTACGTCAAGCACTCCGCACGCCTCAAGGAAGCGCATGGGTGTCATTCCTTGACGCGCGATGCACTCCTCGTGCTCGCTTGCGGTCTCGGAGACGTGTATCTGGAAGCCGGTTTTCAGCTCCTTTGTGATCTCCGCAACGTATCTGAAGCAGGGCTCTACGTTTGAATACTCGGCGTGGAGAGACATGTCTATCTTTATTCTGCCGTCCGCCTTGCCGTTCCATCTGTTGAAGACGTCGATAGATTCAAGCACTCGCGAGTCCTTTGAAAAATCCGCGTCCTTGTCAAAGGAAACGATGGATCGGGAGAGGTTTGCCTTGATACCGCTCTCCTCTACCGCTCTCGCGGTCTCGTCAAGGAAGAAGTACATATCAGAGAAGGAAACGACACCGTTCCTTATCATTTCCGCGATAGCGAGCTGCGAGCCTGTATAGACTCTCTCCTCGTTAAGTCTGTCCTCTGCGGGAAAGATCTTCTCATTTAGCCATCTCTGGAGAGGAAGATCGTCGCCGTATCCACGGAAAAGCGTCATTGCGCTATGGCAATGGGCATTGAAAAATGCGGGCATAAGGAGATTGCCGTGGCACTCGACGGTCTTGTCCGCCTCGGGGCACTCCTTGCCGATATAGGATATTATCTTGCCGTCGATCAGGATATTCAACGTGCTATCCACGCCGCCGTCAAGTGTTCTTGCGTTTTTAAATAAAATTTTCATTATCTTTATCCTTTTTTGAGGTTTCTGCGCGTATAGAACTCGCGCGCCGCCGCCAGCTTCTGCTCGGTCTTGTTATCCGAGAGGTATTCGTAGGGGTATTTCTGATTGAAAAATCTCTCGATAACTCTGGGGCTTCCGTCCTTGGGCGCGTAATCAACGAATTTTGATACCGCTCCCGCTCCGCATGCAAATATTGAGTGTATCTCCTCCATCATGTAGATATTATAAAGTCCCTTGTAGCCGTCAAGCGCGAAGCCTACGTTTTCGTAGTTTCCTATGGTATTCTTCTGTCTGTACATATAGTAGGGCTTATATCCCTCGTGCTGCGCGGTTATCTGTGAGTAGTCAACGCACTTGCCTACGTCTCCGCCGCGGATAGAATATATATGACTGCTGTTTTTCAGGAAGTCACTCGCCTTCTTTACGCTGAAGGTATGTACGGTGATATTTTCGGGCTTGAGCGACACTATCTTATCGTAGGACGCAGCAAAGCTTGAAAATTTATCACCGGGAAGTCCCGCTATCACGTCGGTATTTATCGCGGAGATCTCGCTGTTGCGCGCAATGTCATATGCGCGGAGAAAATCGTCCGCGGTATGTGAGCGTCCGATTATCTTCAAGACGTCGTCGTTGAGCGTCTGGGGATTAACGCTGATACGGCTTACTCCCCTGTTCTTTGCGACCTTCATCTTGCCTGCGGTGATCGTATCGGGACGTCCCGCCTCAAGTGTGTACTCATCAAGAGTTCTTACGTCTACGTTCTTTTCTACCATTGAGAGCAGCCAATCAAGCTGATTCTCGTCAAGAATTGTGGGTGTTCCGCCGCCGATATATACCGTCTTTACGCGAAGTCCGAGCTCACGGATAAGCGCAAAGGTCTTATTTATCTCGTCGCCAAGCGCGACAAGATAGTCGGGTATGGTGGCGAGCAGCTTTTTCGAGGTGTAAGACACAAATGAACAATAAGCGCATCTTGTCGGGCAGAACGGGATCGAAATATACACGCTGCACTCACCGTCGTCCGCCGTCTTTACAAACTCCGCCTCGTTAAGCGCGACCTCGGTGGCAAGCGCCGCCTTCTTCGGGATAACGAAATAGTCGCTTGAAAGTGTCTTCTTTACTCTCGTTTTGCTCATTCCGCTCTCAAGCATCTCGGTTGCTACCTTGGACGGTCTTACGCCAACGAGCATGCCCCATGAAGGGCGGTAGCCGACAATCTCTCCGCAAACGGAGAGTATTGCATCTCCCACGGCGATCTTTTTCAGTCTGTCACGTGTGATGTCGTCACGGTTTTGATATATCTTATCGGATGATGCGTACTTTTCATCAAGAGAAAGCTCTGCGTGAACACTTACTCCGTCGTCATTCTCGCAAAGCTCAAGCGTGAGCTCGGGTACTGCCGCGCCGTCCGCCGCCTCTGCATCCTCCGAGAATTTTTCACCCGGAAAGAATATCATGCACAGCGTCTGCACGTAATATTGATTTATGTTTCCGCTTACCTTAAGCTTCATAACAAAATCCTATCCTTAAATTATTTTTTCTTTTTTAATACTTCACTGTCCATTACGATGGTCACGGGGCCGTCGTTTACAAGAGAAACCTCCATGTGCGCGCCGAATACTCCTCTGCCCACGTGTCTGAGCTCCGAGGACATAAGATCGGCAAAGTATTCATAAATGCGATTTGCCTCATCGGGCGGCGCAGACTCGAGAAAGTCGGGGCGGTTGCCGTTCCTGTAATTTGCCATCAGTGTAAACTGTGAAATCACGAGCGCCTCGCCGTCTATCGCCTTTACCGAAAGGTTCATCTTGTCGTTCTCGTCGCAGAATATGCGCAGATTACATATTTTTGTCGCAAGGAGTCTTGCGTCCTCCTCGATATCGCCCTTCGCAACGCCCAAAAGTATCATAAGACCGGCTCCACATTCGCCGACAACACTTCCGTCCACCTTGACCGAGGCCTTTGTCACCCTTTGAATTACTGCTTTCATTTTACCGTTTCCTTATTAAGAAAATCCGCGTCCTACGCTGTCAACTCCGTCAAGTGAACGCAATCTTGATACTATGGAGTTGTAATGGTCTATATTCTTACAGCTTATCTTAAGACTGATAATACAACGGCCGTTTGTGCGCTTTTGAGAGTTGACCTGCAAAATAGCGACCTTCATATCCGCAAGCGCGACCGCAACGTCCGCAAGCATTCCCACTCTGTCCTCCGTAAAGAGCTGGAGCAGTGCCTCGTATACGTTTTTGCCCGATTCGCCGCCCGCGCTCTGCTCCCAATGAGCCGTCTTCCAACGCTCACGGTTCTCCTCGTTCTTCATACCCTCTATAACGTTGGGACAATCCTTTTTGTGTATGGAAATTCCGTAGCCCTTGGTAACAAATCCGATAACATCGTCACCGGGAAGCGGGTTACAGCACTTGGCAAACTTGACCTGACAGCCGCTCTCTCCGTCAATGATAATTCCGCTGTTGGACTTAAGATTTTTCGGCTTTGTAACCGATTTTTGTACAAGCTCCTCCTCGGTTATAATAACGGGCTCTGACTCTGCAACGGTATATTTTGCGGATTCGTCCTTTATTTTGTTGGAGAGCTTGTTTATGGAAATTCCGCCGTAGCCTACGCCATTATATACATCCTCCGCGCTGGCAAAGCCTATTCTCTGCGCGATGGTGGAGATTACCTCTGCCCTCTCCTGCTCATCAAGCTTAAGACCGAGCTTTCTGAACTCACCGTCGACAATGGCACGTCCCAACGAAATATTCTCAGGTCGGGTCTCCTTCTTAAACCACTGCTTGATCTTTGAACGCGCCTCGCTGGTCTTAACGATATTAAGCCAGTCGCGGCTAGGTCCCTTTGTGACCGATGAGGTGAGTATCTCGACGATCTCTCCGTTCCCGACCACCCTGTCGATAGGCACTATCATTCCGTTTATCTTTGCGCCTATCATCTTGTTTCCTACACCCGAGTGTATCGAATACGCGAAGTCGATGACCGTAGCGCCGTGAGGAAGCGCGACTACGTCGCCCTTTGGCGTAAAAACGAACACCTCGTCCTGGAAGATATCGGTCTTGAGCGCGTTCATGAACTCATCGGGGTCGCGCGCCTCACCCTCTGTCTCGATAAGCTTTGAGATCCACTCAAGCTTCTTGTCCATATCCTCCTTGGAGGATGCGCCTGATTTATACTTCCAGTGCGCCGCGATACCGTACTCTGCAAAGTGGTGCATCTCATGCGTACGTATCTGCACCTCAAAGGGTACGCCGTCACGTCCGATTACCGTGGTATGGAGCGAGCGGTACATATTCGGCTTCGGTGTTGATATATAATCCTTGAATCTGCCCGGTATGGAGTTGAACATCTCGTGGATAAGGCCGAGTGTGGTGTAGCACTCAAGCTCGGTATCAACTATAACTCTTACCGCGTAGAAGTCGTATATCTCGTCAAAGCTCTTGTTCTGGTTATACATTTTCTTGTAGATACTGTATACCGTCTTGATACGTCCCTCAAGCGTAAAATGTATATTGTTCTCGGTAAGCTTTTCCGATATTACCGAGCGGATATGCTCGATAACGTTAAGGCTTTGTCCGTATTTGTTCTCAATTGAATCCTTGACCTCCTTGTAGCCTATCGGGTCAAGGTGCTGGATACCGATGTTTTCAAGCTCCTGCTTGATCTTCTGTATTCCAAGACGATGCGCCAAGGGGGCATACACCTGCATCGTCTCAAGCGCGGTGAGCCTTCTCTTGTTCTCTGCCTTCGCCTCCAGCGTGCGCATATTGTGAAGTCGGTCGCAGAGCTTTATAAAGATTACTCTGACGTCCTTATGCATTGCAAGCAGCATCTTACGCAAATTCTCTATCTGCGCCTCTTCCTTGTCCTCTATCTGCATAAAGACTATCTTTGTAAGTCCGTCTACAAGCTGGCAGACGTCACGGCCGAATTTCTTTTCTATATCACGTGAGTCTACCCTGTCAGAGCAATCCTCAACGGTATCGTGAAGCAATGCGGCGCAGATAGAGTCTGTGTCAAGGCCAAGCCCCGCTACGATCTCCGCAACCGCCAGGGGGTGCGAGATATAGGGCTCTCCACTCTGGCGGAACTGCCCTTGGTGAAGCTCGTTTGCATAATCGTAGGCAGCCTTGATCTTGTCAATATCATAGTTCTTGCCCGATACGCGCAACAGATCGATCAGTCTGTTGCAGTTGTATTCAATGTTGCTGATAGTGTTTGATTCCATTGTTGTACTTCTCCTTCCGGCACTATTGCACCGGCACAAAGTTGTTACGGCAGGATGCCGTTACGCTCTCATCTTCATTTCAAGCATTTTATAGGTTTTGGTAAGCTCAATATTGCCCCTCTCGGCATTCTTGGCTATATCAAATTCAAAGATATCCTCGCTTAGTCTTTCAAATTCGCATACTCTCATTTCCTCAAGTATGTTGATTATAAAGCGAAGCTTAAGTGTGTTCAGATCAACGCAAAGCTGCTCTAATATAGCCGCGCGCAACGCCCTGAAGCTATATACGCTGCGTCCGCACATGCTTTCGTATCTCAAAAACTTATATACCGTTGCGATATCGGCTCTTGACGGAAGGATGTTCTCCGACCTTGAAAATTCGCCGCCCGCCTCTATATCGCGGTATCTCTCCCTTTCCTCCCCGTATCTCCTTTCGAAAGAATCGGAAAGCCTTATATCCTGAGCTATAAGCTGCAGGCTCTTTTGTCCTCTGTATTCATTTATGCTGAGCTGACACAAAATGTCAACGCTCTCGCCAAAGTGATACTCCATACTCGACGACGCCATTCCAAAGCATACCGCGGTAAAGCTCCTGCCGCCGTTTGTCAGCACAAGCTTTGAGTGCTTGCCCGCTCCCATTGATATAACTCGCTCAAGCGTCATGTTCTTTACCACGAACTGTGGATTGGGGTTGGCAACTCCAAAGGGCTCAAGCTGCGCAAGCTCGTCAACTATCGCCATGGAAAGCTCATCGGGCGCAAGCTCACAGTCCGCCTCGCATCTCACGGTAAATATGTCGTCCGAGAAATTCTCTCTCGCATAATCATTTATCATCTTACGGAACTCGGGAATATTGCACCTCATTACCGAAAGGCCTGCCGCAAGCTCGTGTCCTCCGAACTGAACAAGATGCTCCTTGCAATGATCAAGCGCGCCAACAAGGTTTATCCCCTTAACGCTTCTGCCCGATCCCTTGCCTACATCGTGCGGATCGCTATCTCCCTCGGTCGCCCCCGCAAATGAGATAAGAATAGACGGCAAGCCGTACTTTTCTGTTATTCTTGACGACACGATACCGATTATTCCCTGTTGCCATGAATCGTTTTCAAGCACGATTATCTTATCATTCTTGAAATCGTGTGTTTCCTCTATTTGACGGTACGCCTCCTCGGCTATACTGTTCTCCTCGCGTTGACGCAGGAGATTTATCTCACAAAGCTCCTCTGCAAGTCTTGCCGCCTCGTCGGGGTCGGTGCAAAGAAGAAGCTCTACCGCCTTGGACGCGGAGCTTATTCTGCCCGCCGCGTTTATTCGCGGAGCTATCGAAAAGCTTATGAATCCCGAATTTATCTTTCTCTTTTTAACTGTCTTTTCCGCAACGCCCGCCGCCGGTCTAGTGGTCGCGGCATTGCTTGCTGCCTCTATAAGCGCGGCAAGTCCCACTCTCGCGTCTTCCTCGATAAGAGCAAGACCGTACTTAACTATAACTCTGTTCTCGTCCGTAAGCGGCATAACGTCGGCTATCGTTCCGACTGCTACAAGGTCGATATAGTCATCGCATATCTTTTTGACCGATGCCATCTCATCAAGTCCGTTATTTCTTGAAACCTCAAGTCCTGTGACAAGCTTGAAAACAACACCTACTCCCGCAAGCTCGCAGAAGGGATATGTACAATCGGGTCGGTGGGGATTTACCACCGCGCACGCGTCCGGCAGGTCTCCGTGGCACTCGTGGTGATCCGTCACCACCGTGTCTATACCAAGCGTTTTTGCATACTCGACCTCTTTGTTCGCGGTAATGCCTGTGTCAACAGTAATGATAAGCTGTGTTCCATTTTCCTTGAGCGTATCTATCGCAGACTCTGATACTCCGTAGCCCTCCTTGGCGCGGAGAGGAATATAGTAGCTCACGTCTGCGCCAATAGATTTGAGATAGAGGTAAAGCATTGTTACCGAGGTAACTCCGTCCACGTCGTAATCTCCGTAGACAGTTATTCTCTCCCCATTCTCTACCGCGCGAAGCACACGCGCGCACGCCTTGTCCATGTCCTTAAGAAGGAAGGGGCTGTGCAGGGCTTCAACAGAGGGATTCATGAATTTCTCTGCCGCCCCTGCGCTCTCGTGGCCTCTGTTATATATAAGTCTCGCTACGACCTCGGATACACCTGCGTCGCGCGCTATTTCCCTTATTTTGGCGTCGGCATCACTGTTTCCCGGCGTATACCGCAGTGACCACACCTTTTTCTTTTTATTTAAACCCATTTTTACTCCATGCTTTTATTCTTTTTCGGGCGCAAATCTCGCGGCTATCGCAAGCGCGGTCTTTATTCCGTCAACCGCTGCGCTGGTTATGCCGCCCGCGTATCCCGCGCCCTCTCCGCAGGGGTATATATTACCCATGCCAATAGCTCTCATATCCTCTCCCCTGAGTATTCTTACAGGAGCGGACGTGCGCGTCTCCGCGCCCGAGAGCAAGGCTTTGTCCATAGCGAAGCCCTTTATTTTTTTGTCAAAGCTATTCAAGCCATATCTGAGAGAGTCGCATACGTAATGCGGCAGAACGTCATTCATATCCGCGCACCTAAAGCTGTTTCCTCCCATATACGTGGGAAATACCTCGTAGGGCTCGCTGCCGCTCTTGCCGCCCATAAAATCGCCAACAGTCTGCACAGGTACAGAGTAATCCGACCCGCCCGCTATAAATGCCGCTCTCTCAATTTTTCTCTGATATGCTATCGCTCCAAGCGCAAGATTTCCGTCGATCGGCTCAAAATCATCGGGTCTTACCGACACCGCGATAGCTGAGTTGGAATTTTCCCCATCTCTGGAGTATGAGCTCATTCCGTTTACAACGACACCGTTCTCCTCGCTTGCCGCCGCGACTACCTCTCCGCCAGGACACATGCAAAAGGTATAAACTCCCCTCTCGCCCTTTGTGTCGGAGAGCGCGTATTCCGCAGCGCCGAGCGATTCAAGTCCCGCAAATTTGCCGTACAATGCATCCTCGATAAAGCTTCTTTTATGCTCTATCCTCACGCCGACAGAGATCGGCTTAGGCACGATACTGAAATTCTTTTTTATCAGCATTTCGTAGGTATCTCTTGCGCTGTTACCGAGGGCGAGCACAACCGAGGAGCATTCAATCTCACCCTTTGTGGTTTGTACCCTGACGTTGCCACCCGACAACAATTCGAGGTCTGTGAGCTTACAGCGGTAAATAACCTCGCCGCCAAGTCTTTCTATCTCGCAAAGTATATTATCAACTACCTTACGCAAAATGTCGGTACCGATGTGAGGCTTTGCCTTGACCGTTACCTCCTCGGGCGCGCCGAAGCGTCGAAGGGTTTCCAGCACGTAGGAGCATTTTGCATCGTTTATTCTTGTCAAGAGCTTGCCGTCAGAAAACGTACCCGCTCCGCCCGCGCCAAACTGAATATTTGACTCCGGATCAAGCACTCTTTCTCTGCAAAAGCGAGCATGCGCATTTACTCTGTCCGCAACACAGTCGCCACGGTCTATAATTATCGGTCTGTATCCGTTTTCCGCCAGAATGAGCGCGCAGAACAGTCCCGCAGGTCCCATTCCCACAACAAGCGGACGCGCGGTCATTATCTCGCTGCCCACCTCGACCTCAAGCTCGGTCTGCTCGATCGCTCTCGCCCCAAGCCTTTCTATCCTTGCGCAGTTCTTTGCGCTCGGATCGCTAAGTCTTACCGCAACGGAATAGACGAGCCTGACATCGTCTTTTTTTCTTGCGTCAACGCTTTTTTTGATGATATTAAGCTCGTAGCCCGCCCGGCCTATACCGACCGAGCGGAGCTTTCTCTCTGCGAGCTCTATTGCCTTTGATTCATCATCATACGGAGATACGGATATACCGTCAAAAACGTATGTGATCTTACTCATTTTCAGCTGTCTTCTTTTCGAAGGTTATAGTGACGACGATTTCTTCCTTAACCGTTGCCCCGTCGGGAAGTCCAGCATTATTGACCCTATGCTGTTGCTTTCCCTCTACGGCGGTGGGCAGCTTGATTTCATAGCCTTCAACGGTGCTGATTATCGAAGGCGCGCCCATGATCTCTATATAGTCGGTGCTGAGCTCCCAGGTAAGGTCATGGTCAACTGCTATATCAACTATAATCGGGATCCTCTTGCGGGCGATAGCGGACACGGTCACGCTCATTCCCTCGGTGGAGTACTCTACGGCCTCCCCGCCCTCTACCTCGTTTAGGTTCTTATCCAGGAATACAAGCGGGAAGTCGGTATATTCCTTCTTGTCGTCCTTGGATGCGAAGTTACCGTCCGCATTAAATCTTGCGGAGTCAATTTTGTCAAGGATCTTCTTTGGTCCTCTGACGGTTATGCCTTCAACACTCTGAACACTTTCAAACGTTACGTCCTGTACGGTTGAAACAAGAACGTCAAACGGAACCGTCTTTTCAGCCGCAACGTCACAGAACAAGCTTACGTTAAGCGAGGAATCGGGCGCAACGGTTACATTACTGTCAGACGGGATCACTACCTCAAGCGGAAGAATATAGGAGCCGGTAGCCAAAAGCTCACTTACGTCCACGACTACGGTGTAATCATCCACCTTGTGCTTTTTAATATCACGGTTGGTTCCCTGAACGGTTACGGTAACCTCGGTTTTATCCATACCGTATATCATCATGTTTCTTTCCTCAAGGGCTTCAAGTCCCTCGTAATTGATCTTCAGAACCATAGTTTCTGTCACGTCGGTCTCGTTAAAATTGACCAACGCAAGCCAGATAACAAGCGCGCCGAAAAGGCAAACAAGGCGTGCAAAGAGGTCAAGCCTGCGCTTGGGCTTATAGGACACGTTAACGGTCTGATTGCCATTCTCGTCAACGTCCTTCATGAATTGATACTGCTTCATGCCTTATTTTCCTCCCTTCTTACCCTTTCTTGCCTTTTTGATTGCTTCGCTGCCCACGGAAAAGATAGTATCGTCCGCGTTCTTGCCCGTCATAAGCTTGTAGAGATCGTCGCGCAGGTCGTTGGACTTGTGCTTTCCGCCCTTGCCGATGTCATTATAATCTCTGTTTAACAGTCTGTTATTCGCAATGGAAATATTTCCGGTCTCCTCGGATACAACTACCACCACCGCGTCACTTACCTCACTTATTCTGAGCGCCGCGCGGTGACGTGTTCCGAGTCCCTCTATCGCATCGCTATCCTCCGCGATCGTCTTTGATTTGCAGGATGCGGCAACTATACGGCAATTTCTGATTATTACCGCGCCGTCGTGCAAAGGCGAGCGGTTTACGAATATATTGCAAAGAAGCTGGCGTGAAACGACCGCGTCTATTTTCGTGCCCTCCGTCATCTGATTGCGGAGCCTGCCCGCTCTTTCAAGAACGATCAGAGCGCCCTCTCTCTTACTGGAAAGCTCAAATGCCGCCGCGCTTATCTCCTCTATCGCCATAAGCACATCGTTATCGTCCTCTGTCTGTCTGTTTGCAAAGCGCTTGATATTTGAGGATGCGGTAGTACCGAATTCCTCAAGCATATCACGAAGCTCGGGCTGGAAGATTACACAGATCGCCACGATACCGGCGGTATACAGGCTTTTGAGGATAGTATTCATCGCAACCATGTCAAGGACCTCACTGAGCAGGTAGACGAATACAAGCGCGCCTATTCCCATAAGTATCCTTGCAGCATGTCTGCTCCTTACGAACTTGTAAAGAATATAGAGCGCATACCACAAAATGACTATATCCAATATATTGACTATGTTGATGTTTACTATTGGGAAAACGATATAATCGTTAAAGAACTCTACCATTGTTCCCCAAAATGCTGATATTTGCTCAAACATCTTATCTCTCCTTTGTGTTCCTCGGTTTGCCTGTAAAAAATCGCATAAACCGCTATTATATTATAATTTAGACTATACAAATATATTATAACAAATATACCCCGTTTAAGTCAAGGCTTTTTGCCAATTTTTCAAGCATTTTTTCTGCTTTTTCCCCTTATCGGAGGATTAGCGGCAAAGATCATGCAATATTCACTGAAAATTTACATTTATAAAGCCGGAATACTCCCCGAAACGCAAAAAAATCCCGACGGAATTCTCCGCCGGGATCGGTGTATTCTTATTTTTCAGATTTGTCCTTAAGCATTACCGTAAGGGCTATGCGCACGGCAAAAAATACCACCGCTCCGAATATTGCCTTCGAGATATAATTCAGGATCATATCTCTCCAGGTAGTTGCCTGCGACGGCAATCCGTCCGCTATGATAAACCAAATATCGTTTGCTACCTGTCCAAAGGTCTTTGCCGCAAATGTCACCACGGCGCATACGCCGACCGACCTTAAAAGGCAGTTGTTCTTATCGTAGATACGCTTGAAGGGATAAGCAGCCTCTACCGGCACAGACTCGCCCGTGCTTTCAAAAACCCTTTGCGCAATAAGCCTTTTATCGTTATGTGAATTTATTGCCCTTCTGCTGATAAGGAAGATGATAAGAAGGAGAACAAGCTCCAGCGCGGTGTAATACAGAACGTTCACAACGTCCCAGACCCAAAGCTTCGGAACACTTTTCGCCTCTATCCATAATACAAGCACGTTTGCCAAATTTCTGTACGCGGAAAGCGCTCCGAAAATCACAAACACGCGGCTTTCTTTTTCCCCCTCGTAAATTGAAACGATCATCAAAGCGTAGATTACCGATACCGCAACGACCTCGAAAATCTCTATCATATATTCCGTCAGCAAGAGCGGCCAGGTATTGGCATACAAAACGTCGCTGGACAAAAGCCTTATTAAGGGCCAGATTATAAAAGCGTTAATTGAAAAAACCGCCGCCGCAATTATGACGGATATGACATTCCGCTTCATCACACGCGACTCATTTATCTTTTCCATATTAGTCCTCTCAAATCAAAAAAGTGAGGGGCGCAAACACAAAATGCTCACACCCCTTACGTCTCGGCACAATCTGCCGACACACTTTTATCTATCAGATGTACTTCTTTACGATATCGCTTGCTTCCTCTGTGGGAATGGAGGATGTCATAACAACGTTAACGTTGAGCTTGCCCGCAAGCTCATCAACTTCCTTGAGGAATACCTCAAAGCTATTCATGTCGTTGTTTGCGATCTTAAGAGCAGAATCTATAAAGAGATCGGTAACGTCATGGTTGCTTGCAAGAATACCTGCAACAAATCCGTAAAGCGCCTCTGCATCAAAAATGAGGTAATCGTTTGTGTTGATAAGACGGGCAGTGTACTTAACGTCAAAGCGGAGTCCTACTCCCTTTTCCATACATACAACTGTTCCCTCAGACTTCTCAACAGCCTCGTTTACCATCGAAATGAGTGTTTTGGTCTTTCCGGTTCCCTTAA
The DNA here is from genome assembly GCA_045602385.1 of Eubacteriales bacterium. Lineage (GTDB taxonomy): Bacteria > Bacillota > Clostridia > Oscillospirales > CAG-272 > SVTX01. Next base: position 60,299 of record JAZSBL010000010.1, read on the forward strand.
CGCCGATAATCAATTTGAGCATAATGTCCTCCTGCGCCGTGCGTCACGGCTTTGTATATTTTTCTATTTCCTACGAAATATGCTTTTCGTAAAATCATTATAGCATAGTTTACAATGATTTGCAAGTACAATATTGAAATTTATGCAAATTATTTCAATTTTTCCTCAAGGGTGGCGCGAAGCTCCTCATATCCGGGCTTGCCAAGAAGCGCAAACATATTTTTCTTGTATGCCTCAACACCGGGCTGATTGAAGGGATTTACACCAAGCATGTAGCCCGAAAGCGCGCAAGCAAGCTCAAAGAAGTAGAAGAGGTAGCCAAGCGAGTAAGCGCTTCTGTCCTTGACCTCAAGGAGAATATTGGGTACTCCGCCGTCTACGTGTGCAAGCAGTGTTCCCTGCATTGCGGTCTTTTTAACAACGTTGAGGTCTACGCCGGAGAGGAAGTTAAGTCCGTCAATGTTCGCGGGATCGTTGGGGATCTTGAACTCAACGCCGCTGTCCTCGACCGCGATAACCGTCTCAAAGAGATTTCTCTGTCCGTCCTGAATAAACTGACCGAGTGAGTGAAGGTCTGTTGAAAAAATTACGGACGCGGGGAAAATACCTCTCTGGTCCTTGCCCTCGCTCTCGCCGTAAAGCTGCTTCCACCACTCGTTGAGCATCTGCGAATAAGACTCGTAGCCTACGAGGATCTCGGTGGTCTTGCCCTTACGGTAAAGAATGTTTCTGATAGCCGCGTACTTATACGCGTCGTTCTTGTCTATATCCTCGTCACGGTAAGCAAGACGTGCGTCGTTCGCACCCTGCATAAGTGCATCGATATCGATTCCCGCAACAGCGATGGGAAGAAGTCCTACCGCGGTGAGAACCGAGAAGCGTCCTCCTACGTCGTCCGGAACAACAAAGGTCTCGTAGCCTGCCTCATCAGAGAAGCTCTTGAGCGTTCCGCGCGCCTTATCCGTGGTTACGAATATTCTCTCTCTTGCTCCATCCTTACCGTACTTCTCCTCAAGGAGAGCGCGGAATACGCGGAATGCTACCGCGGGCTCTGTGGTAGTGCCCGACTTGGAAATAACGTTAATGCAAACGTCACGTCCCTCGCATACCTCAAGGATCTCTGCAAGTGAAACTGCGCTGATATCACAGCCTGCAAAGTATATATCGGGGGTGTCCTTTTTAAGATTGTTATATCTGGGAGATTTCAAAAACTCGATAGCCGCGCGCGCGCCGAGATAGGAGCCGCCGATACCGATAACAACGAGAACGTCACAGCTCTTCTTGATCTTTTCAGCCGCGACCTTGATCCTTGCGAATTCTTCCTTGTCGTAATTTTCGGGAAGATCTATCCAGCCGAGAAAGTCATTGCCCGCGCCGTTTCTCTCCACGATCTGACGGTGCGCCGCGCTTACTGCGGTGCGGATATTTTCGTACTCATGCTCGGAAACAAATCCCGACAAATACTTATCACTGAGTTTGATTGCCATTTACGTGTCCTCCAAAATTAATTTCTTTGATTTTACAGTAACATTTTATCACATTTTTCCTTACAATGCAAGAGCTTTTTGACCCGTTTTCATATCATTTTATAAAAAATTTCGCCAGGATTCTGCACCACAGCTCAAAAAAGCCTATCTTGGGGATATCCTCCTTTGCGAAAACCCCCGCTCTGCCAATCTCCTGCCCGTCAATAGTGAATATTATCTCGCCGACACGGTCGCCCTGCTTTATCGGCGCGGCAACCGATTCCGGCAGCTCGATTCGGTATTCGGTCTGCGCCGTCTTTCCCTTTTCAACTACCGCGGAAAAGCCCTCCGGCTCTACCTTGACGCTCTCGCGGACACCTCCGGTTACCTTTACGTCATTGATGCTATGCGGAACATACTCGTATACTCCGTAATTCGCAAAGCCGTAGTCAAGCAGTCTTGCGGCGATAGCGTTTCTCTTATCTCCGCTCTCCGCGCCCATTATAACGCAGATAAGCGACACTCCGTCGCGCTCCGCCGTCGCGCTGATACAAAAGCCCGCCTTGTCGGTCGAGCCGGTTTTGAGCCCCGTACAGCCCCTGTAAAATCTGACAAGGCGGTTGGTGTTGGTAAGCCCGAACATTCCGTTTCTGACGGTATCCATCCAGATCGAGGAATATTCAAGTATTTTTTTGTGCTTTATAAGCTCGCACGACATTATCGCGATATCTCTTGCGCTTGTCAGATGGTTTTTGGCGGTATCGTCAAGTCCGTTTGTATTTTCAAAGCTCGTGTTCTTCATTCCAAGCTCTGCAGCTCTCTCGTTCATCTTCTTGACAAACGCGCTCTCACTGCCCGAAATATGCTCCGCAAGCGCACACGCCGCATCGTTTGCCGATGCGATAACCACACTCTTGACCATATCTTCAACACTCATCTCTTCCCCCTCTTTAAGGTATATCTGAGAGCCGCCCATGCCCGCCGCGTGCGCGCTTGTTCGGACGGTATCGTCAAGACTGATTTTGCCCGACTCTATCGCCTCCATTACAAGTAAAAGCGTCATCACCTTGGTAACCGATGCGGGTGGAAGCGCCTCGTCCGCGTTCTGCTCGTAAAGCACTCTACCCGTGCCCGCCTCCATGAGTATCGCGCTCTTACATTCAAGCGCAAGATCGTTCTTGGGGGCCTTTTCCGAGTTACTTTCGGATATCTCTGCCACGCTGCTTTCCGCAAACACCGAGAAGGACAAGGACGAGATAACTATAAGCGGCAGAAGTAAGATTGCCGCAATTTTGACAAGATTTTTCCTAATAAACATAAAAACATCACCTCTCACTTGATTATATTTCGGTGAGAAGTGATGTTATGTATATACTGTTTGTCCTAATTTTATTTCTTGCTCTTTCTCTGCTCGCGCAAGGTGCGCTTTATATGCTTGAAGGTCTCTGCCTCGCCGCGCTCGGCAAGCATTTTGAGCCATTCCTCAAGCGTATCCGCAGTATATTCGTGCATCTTTGCGCGCGCGTTTCCACGCGAGTAGTATTCAAGCGCGCAGGAGTCGGTGTACTCCTCACCCTTGTATATCTTGCTTGCCGCAACTCTGTCGCAGAACATCTCCGCTATATAGTTGAGCGGCATTGGAACAGGCTCGTATTGCTTGGTCCGCACATTGAGGTCTACCCAATACTCAAAGTGGTGCTTGTTTCTGCCCTTGTGGTGCATCCAGGCGTATGAGTAGCCGTACACCTCGCGCTCACGCTCGTTGGGACTGCGCGTTCCCTGATAATATTTCGCGCCGGGGATAAACTCGGTAGGTCCGTACTTTGACATGTCGTGAAATAAGCCCTGAAAGCCTATCCCTGCCTTGAAGCAGTGCGAGATGACCTTGTTTCTATGTCTTGATATCGTTATAAAATGCTTTATCGGGTGAGCCATAGCGTTCTCCGTTCATTATCTTATAGATCTGAATTCTACTCTGTCAAGAAGCGTAAGTCCGGGGGTGTTTTTAATCATCTTTTCGGCGTAATAGAGCGCTCTCTCGGGCTTCATCCCGCGCGTTTCGTGAGCGTCGCTGCCGAGAATCACCTTTGAGCTGATATCCCCCGCCATAGTCCAGAAGCTCTGGTTGGGGTAATGGCGGCAGGCGTTAAGTCCGAGCAGGTTCATCTCAAGGGGAATATCGCACTCCTTGGCGCATTCGATTATACGCTTCATTTCTCTCTCGTAGGCTTCAAACGAGCCGTGAAAATTGCAGAGATCGGGATGCGCGAGATAGGTGAATTTGCCTGTTTTCAGCCCCTCGCAGACAAGATCCGCGTAGAGTTTCAGAGTTTTTTCGGAGCGTGTTTCCTCGCCGAAATAGAGCTTACCTCGGGGCGACTCAAAGTGCTGGCCGAGTATGATATAGTCGGTGGGAAATTGACCGAGAAAGTCTATCGCCTCGTCAAAGACCTCGGAAAAATACTCGACCTCAAAGCCTATGTGAAGCTTGATGTAGCTTTTATATTCCTCTCTTAGAGCGAGAAGCTTAGAGATATAATCCTCGGTCTCCTCCATCCTCATTCGGATATTGACCGAGCGGGTGCATTCGGATTCGTCAACGCCGTGGGGGAGCGGCATGGGTGAGTGGTCGGCAAAGCCAAGCTCACGGTATCCCGCCTCTATTGCTGCCTCGACGTACGCTCTCTCGTTCTCCATAGACGCGTGACCGCACCGATATGTGTGTGTATGGTAATTTGCTGTCATTCTTTATCCTTTTCTTTATTTGGCAAGCCACTTTTTGAGATACTGTCCGGTGTAAGAGCCTGCCACCTCGGCAACCTCCTCAGGCGTTCCCTCGGCAACGATTCTTCCGCCGCCGTCACCGCCCTCCGGACCGAGATCGATAATATGGTCGGCGCACTTGATAACGTCAAGATTATGCTCGATCACAAGCACGGAATTTCCTCCGTCGCATACCATCTGCAAGACCTCAAGGAGCTTTGCAACGTCGGCGGTATGAAGTCCCGTCGTGGGCTCATCGAGAATATATATCGTCTTGCCTGTGCTTCTCTTTGAAAGCTCGGTTGCAAGCTTGACTCTCTGCGCCTCGCCGCCCGAAAGCGTTGTCGAGGACTGACCTATCTTGATATATCCAAGTCCTACGTCATAGAGTGTCTTAAGCTTTCTGGTTATCCTCGGCAGACCGTCAAAGAAAGCGAGTCCCTCCTCTACCGTCATGTCAAGTACGTCAAATATATTCTTGCCCTTGTATTTCACCTCAAGAGTCTCTGCGTTATATCTTCTTCCCTTACATACGTCGCAGGTGACGTAAACGTCGGGTAAGAAATGCATCTCTATGCATTTAACTCCGTCACCCTCGCACGCCTCGCATCTTCCGCCCTTGGTGTTAAAGGAGAATCTGCCCGGCAGATATCCTCTTGCCTTGGCGTCCTTTGTCTGCGCGAAAAGGTCGCGGATATCGGTGAAAAGCCCCGTATAGGTCGCGGGGTTGGAGCGCGGTGTGCGTCCGATCGGGCTCTGGTCGATGCAGATGACCTTATCAAGCGCCTCAAGTCCTTCAATTTCCTCACATTTACCGGGATATGCTATCGCGCGGTTAAGATCGTGCGCGAGCTTGGGATAGAGTATTCCGTTCACAAGCGAGGATTTTCCACTGCCCGAAACACCCGTAACGCATACGAATTTACCAAGCGGTATTTTAACGTCTATTCCTTTGAGATTATGCTCTGCCGCGCCCTTTACGGTGATAAAGCTGCCGTTGCCCTCTCTGCGAGTGGCGGGTACAGATATTCTTCTTCTGCCCGAAAGATACGCGCCTGTAAGCGAGTCCTCGTTTTGCTTTATCTCGTCGGGTGTTCCCGCCGCAACGACCTCACCGCCGTGGATTCCCGCGCCGGGTCCTATATCTATGATATAGTCGGACTCCTCCATCGTTTCCTCATCGTGCTCGACAACTATAACGGTGTTGCCGAGGTCGCGGAGCTTTTTAAGGGTTGCGATAAGCTTTGAATTATCGCGCTGGTGAAGTCCTATGCTCGGCTCGTCAAGGATGTAAAGCACTCCGACGAGTGACGAGCCTATCTGAGTCGCAAGTCTTATTCTCTGCGCCTCGCCGCCCGAAAGCGTGCCTGCCTTTCTTGCAAGCGTAAGGTAATCAAGTCCTACGCTGACAAGGAAACCAAGGCGCGCGCGGATCTCCTTGAGTATCTCGTGCGCGATCGCAAGCTCTGTTTCGTTAAGCTCAAGTGAGTTTGTAAAATCAAGCGCGTCCCTGACCGACATAGCGCAGAATTCATGTATATTCCTGCCGCCGACGGTGACCGCAAGCGACATGGGGTTAAGTCTTTGTCCGTGGCAGAATTCGCAGTCTGTTTCTTCGATAAACTGCTCGTAATAATCGGGGCTCATGCCAAAATTGAGCCTTTGCTCCATCATTTTGATAATGCCCTCAAAGACCGATTTTTTATCGTGCGCCTCTCCGCCGAAATAGCGCGTGACTCGGTATGTTTCAGCTCCCGAGCCGTGCAAAAGCACGTCGTAGGCCTCGGCCGAAAAGTCCTTGATCGGCATATCGAGCGTAAAGCCGAATTTTTCACCGACGGCACGGAAAAGAGGGCCGTTCCAGCTCTCCTCCTCAAGCGTTTTGAATCCGTTTACGTTTATCGCGCCCTCGGACAACGAGAGCTTTTTGTCGGGTATTATTCTATCTATCGATATTTTTCTCGTCTGACCAAGTCCCGAGCAATGAGGGCACGCGCCCTGCGGGTTGTTAAAGGAGAACATTCGAGGCTCAAATTCGCCGACTGAGATACCGTGCTCCTCACAGGCGTAGGACTGCGAGAATGACAGAACCTCGCCCTCGCTCTCCTCCTCGCCGCGCTTCACGGGAACGATAAGCAGATGTCCGTCCGCCAGGTTCAAGGCGGTCTCAATGCTGTCGGCAAGTCTTTGACGTATTCCCTCGCGCATAACAAGGCGGTCTACAACTATTTCAATAGAGTGCTTTTTATTTTTGTCAAGCTTTATCTCCTCGGAAAGATCATAGAGTATTCCGTCGACGCGCACACGGACAAAGCCGCTCTTCTTCGCGTCGGAAAGCACCTTTTCATGCATTCCCTTTTGCGCTATTACCACGGGGGCAACGACCAGAAATCTCTCTCCCTCGGGGAGCTTGAGAACACGGCCTATTATCGTGTCAACGCTCTGCCGTCTTATCTCCTTGCCACAAACGGGACAGTGAGGTATACCTATCCTCGCATACAAAAGACGGAGATAATCATATATCTCGGTAACGGTTCCGACGGTCGAGCGCGGGTTCTTTGAGGTCGTTTTCTGGTCAATTGATATCGCGGGAGAAAGTCCGTCTATCGAATCGACGTCGGGCTTGTCAAGCTGACCTAAGAACATTCTCGCGTAGCTTGAAAGCGACTCGACAAACCGTCTATGCCCCTCGGCATACACGGTATCAAACGCGAGTGACGACTTTCCGCTGCCCGACAGTCCGGACAAGACCACAAGCTTGTCCCTGGGTATCGTGACGTCAATATTTTTCAGATTGTGGACGCGCGCGCCCTTTATCACTATGTTTTTTTCCATTCTTTTTTCTCTGTAAGCCTTTTGAAAAAAGCTTTCCCGAACCCTTCAAAATATTTCTATAAAAACATCCTATTTATTAAGTCTTTATTTAAGCAAAACAAGCATCAAATCTCGCCTTGCGTAAGCCTTCCCCAAGGCAGGGGAAGGGGGACCGCGTTCCGCGGTGGATGAGGATGCACGGTTCAGTGCATTTCATCCCATAAAATTATCTATCAAATTGCAGGTCAGAAAAATCCAATCCAATATGGTTGAGAATATCCGATGTTACACCCTCAAATCTTTTTTTAATGTCAAAATTTGTATATCTTAACACCGTAATACCATAATTAGACAGAACATTATCTCTTTCTCTATCATATTCCCTTGCTTCGGGCTCAAAATGCTGTGATCCGTCAAGCTCTATCGCTATTTTATGACTTGGGATAAAAAAATCCAAAATATAGTTTTCAATGCAATATTGTCGCTTAACTGTGATGGGAAGCTTAACGAGAAAATCATACCATAAATGCTTTTCTTCCTTTGTCATTCCCTTGCGCAACGCCTTTGCATTTGCAGTAAGTCTTATATTGTGTGGGTACATTACATTCTCCTATATTTTGTTTTCTGTAATGGGGCATCCTCATCCACCGCGAAACGCGGTCCCCCTTCCCCTGCCTTGGGGAAGGCTTACGCAAAGCGTGCCGTGAGGAAAATATATCAAGTTCTATTTAACACAAGCAATCCGTGTGTCGTATTAGCATTTGCAAAAAGCCTTGGGGAAGGCTTACGCAAAGCGTGCCGTGAGGAAAATATATCAAGCTTTAGCCAACACAAGCAATCTTGATGATTACCCTATTCGTCAGCCTTCTCTTAATTTCTTGATCTCGTCGCGCAGGTATGCCGCCTTTTCAAATTCAAGGCTGCGGGCGGCATCCTTCATCTCGCGCGTATACTGCTCGATGAGCTTCTCGCGCTCCGATGCCGTGAGCTTCTTTTTCCTCTTTTCAAGGCGGCTCTTGCCCTTATCCTCGCTCGACGCGCCCATGTCAATTATATCGCGGATTCCCTTGATTATAGTCTTTGGAACAATGCCGTGCGCCTTATTATATTCGTCCTGTATCTTTCGGCGGCGGTTGGTCTCGCTTATCGCGCGCTCCATAGAGCCCGTGATATTGTCCGCGTACATTATGACCTTGCCCTCCGCGTTTCTCGCGGCTCTGCCTATGGTCTGGATAAGCGAACGTTCAGCGCGCAAGAATCCCTCCTTGTCCGCGTCAAGGATCGCAACCAGCGACACCTCGGGAATGTCAAGTCCCTCGCGCAAGAGGTTGATGCCCACAAGCACGTCAAAAACTCCCATTCTGAGGTCGCGGATTATCTCCATTCTCTCAATGGTATCAATGTTAAAGTGAATATATCTGACCTTGATGCCGTTGTCCTCAAGGTAGTCGGTGAGGTCTTCCGCCATCTTCTTTGTAAGAGTCGTTACGAGAACTCTCTCGCCCTTCTCGGTCCTCTTGCGGATCTCGCCCATAAGGTCGTCTACCTGACCCTCGATAGGTCTTATCTCGACCTCGGGATCAAGCAGTCCCGTAGGTCTGATTATCTGCTCCACGGTCTGCTCTCCATGCTCGTTTTCGTAGTCTCCGGGCGTTGCGCTTACAAAGACCGCCTGATTAATTCTTTGCTCAAATTCCTCAAAGAAAAGCGGGCGATTGTCGTATGCCGAGGGCAGACGGAAGCCATAGTCTATAAGATTTTTCTTTCGTGCCGTGTCGCCGCCGCTCATGCCGCGCACCTGCGGCAGAGTTACGTGAGATTCGTCCACGAAAAGCAGAAAATCCTTTGGGAAATAGTCAAGCAGAGTGTAAGGCGTTGAGCCTGCGGGGCGGCGCGAGAGTATTCTCGAATAGTTCTCTACACCCGAGCAAAATCCGATCTCGGAGAGCATCTCCATGTCGTATTTTACCCTCTCGGTTATTCTCTGCGCCTCGATGAGCTTGCCCTCCGACTCAAAATAGGCAGCGCGCTCGCGCATTTCGGCAAGGATCTCGTCAATAGCCGCCTCGCGCTTTTCGTCGGACACGGCATAGTGCGTTGCGGGGTATATCGGGGCGTAGGAAAGCTGACGGATAAGCTCACCCGTCACTATGTTTATTTCGCTTACTCTGTCAATTTCATCGTCAAAGAACTCGATGCGTATCGCCTTGGAATCCATGCTGGCGGGGATGATCTCTACCACGTCACCGCGCACCCTGAAGCTGTCACGGACAAGGTTTAAGTCATTTCTCGTATAGCTTATAGAGATAAGGCGGCGGATAAGCTCCTCTCGCGCCATCGTCATTCCGGGACGGAGAGAGATAACGAGGTCCTTATATTCGTCGGGCTCACCGAGCGAATATATGCAGGAAACGCTTGCCACGATAATGACGTCGCGGCGCTCAAAGAGCGAGCTTGTCGCGCTGTGGCGGAGTCGGTCTATCTCCTCGTTTACAAGGGCGTCCTTTTCGATATACATATCCTTACCGGGAATGTATGCCTCGGGCTGATAGTAGTCGTAGTAGGACACGAAATACTCGACCGCGTTTTCGGGGAAAAACTCGCGGAACTCGGAGCAAAGCTGAGCCGCCAAGGTCTTATTGTGCGCCAAAACGAGAGTGGGGCGGTTGATCTCGGCAATAACGTTTGCCATGGTAAAGGTCTTACCCGAACCTGTAACGCCGAGCAGTGTCTGCATTCTCTGACCCGACCTTATTCCGTCCACTATTTTCTTTATTGCCTCGGGCTGATCGCCCGTCGGCTTGTATTCACTTTTAAGCTTAAAATCCGCCATAGCGACCTCCCGTAGTTTAAATTTTCGTCATAGCTTTAGTAATACTACACCATATTATATTATACCACGAATAATTTTAAATGTAAATACGTTTATTCCCTTTTCTTTGCGGTAATTTCTGCATACCTTCCGCTAGTCAACAGTAAAAAAGCAAGGCTTTTGAGGTTTACTTTTTCCCGGTAATGCGATATAATTATATTGCCCCCAAAAATACTCTCCTTTTTGGATTTTTTATCACAAAATACACCGAAAAAAATCTCAAAAAAATTTGAAAACTCGAAAAAACCGCCAAAAAAACTCCTTTTTAAAAAAGAGGAAAAACAACGAGAGCTTTCAAGGATTAAAAATCAATTGCCATAAGGAAAAATCACACTTTTTGTTATTAACACAAGCGCCCTTCTGTTAGCGGCTGTGTTAGCGCTTCTGTTAGAACCTATAGAATAGAATAGTATAGAATAGTATAGAATAGTATAGATAGAATAGAATAGTATAGAAAAGAATAGTATACTATAGATAGAAAGATAGAATGAAAGAATACCGCCCCCTGCCCATTCGGGCAGAAGGCGGCTTGCGCGCAAGCGCGCTTATTCCTTCGTTCTATCGTTCCATCAATCTTTCACGCAGCCGCGCCACCGAGAGAGGAAAATAAGAAACGAAAAGTCTATTCGTTAACTATCCCAACATTGATAAGCGTAGGATAATTTCCATTTGAAATGTTCCAAATTGAGTTCTTCCAACCCAGCGTTGTCTTTTGGAATGATGATGACTTCAAGGTAGATATGGCACTCGTTGTCCCAAGTCTATTTGTTGGCTCATAAGTGGTAGTACTATTCTGAATCACGGTAAACGTTTGCCCGCTATTAGAATAACAGTTATTGACTGAACTTGTTGCTCCCGTCTGATAAGCAACTACTCCTCCTGCATACCCGCCATAAGAACTTGCTATGGAAACCATCACAGAACCAGTTGCAAAGCTATAATTAATAGTTCCACCATCATCATTCACTCCAACCAATCCTCCAGCATAAACATAATATGTGCCTCCGCTGGTACTGCTCACCTTCCCCGTTGCGTAGCAATTATCTATTTTTCCGTTCTCATTTCTACCGACAAGTCCTCCGGCACGTCCGTGATAACTACCGGCAGATATTACTTGTCCAGTTGCATAGCAATTGCTGATAGTTCCCTCATAATTTTGTCCAACTAAGCCACCAGTGTTATTGTTTCCACTAGTTGTGCCACTATTAGACGACTTTACGATTCCTGTTGCATAACAAGCACTTATAGCGCCCTGATAATTTGTGCCTACCAGTCCACCTGTACAATTTGTTGAATTACCCATTGTCGAAGCTGTTACGTTTACTGATGCATAGCAATTGCCAATTGTTGCTCCATCTTCATTATAGCCAACTAACCCGCCTACGTACGCTCCACGACTTGAGACGGTTATCGAACCATTCGTATAACAATTTATTACACTGCCGTAGTTAAATGCAACTAATCCACCCGCATACAAGTTTCCATCTGTGCTGGCGTCTATAGTGAAGCTCTCTACACCAAGATTCTTTATTGTTCCGCCATTGTGGGCAAATAAGCCTACCCAACAATTATCATTGCTGGTAATTTTGAAATTATAAATAACATGGCCATCTCCATTCAACGTTCCTGTAAATGGTTTGCTTGATTCAGGAAATAGTCCTGTCCATTCTACGCCGTACAGATTAATGTCGTTCAATAACAGGTAATTCTTATCTCGCTTCATCGCTTTAAGTTGATCTGCGTTGCTTATCGATATCACTCCGCATAATGTGCACGTTTGATTGTTGAAAACATGCCCCCATCTCTTTTCACATGTGTTGTAATCGCATCTCGAACATGTATCATAAGCATCCCAACCCTTTACTGAACAAGTGGGTTTTTTCGCTTCATGATGTATTAGGTCGTGTCCCAAAGCATCTCCGTATATATAGGTTGAGCTACCCCTTGCTGTACAATTTTCACATTTGTAATAATAGATTGCGCTATCATGACAACTTGCAGGAGTTTTTAAGTATGTTGATGTGGCAGTCTTAGAAGTATAGCTATGGCCAATTGCTGGTATCGTTTGATATGTTGTTGTATAACCACACATAGAACAACTTGCATAAGCTTCCCACCCCGCTTTAGTGCATGTAGCTTCTTGTGCCTCGTGTTCTACAAGTGTTGTTCCAGCGGGAATTATTTCATACGTATTATAGTCACATCTTGTACATGTCACATAATCCTTATATCCATCGTTCACACATGCATCATAATCACCGGTATGTTCAACTATGTCGTGCCCAAGAGCTTGAATAAGCTCATATGATGTATAATCACACTTTTTGCATGTAACGTATTCGTTCCAGCCTGTCTCTGTACAGGTTGGTTCTTTTGCACCATGAAATAGTTCCTCATGTCCCAGTGCCGGAATCTCTACGTATGTAGTATAGTCACATTTCAAACATGCCGTATACTCTTCCCAGCCAATTTCAACACATGTTGGATCTTTCGAACCATATGTTATTTCGTCATGACCAAAAGGCGGTATTTCTTCGTAAGTAGAATAATTACATCTATAACATGTAACATATTCCTCCCATCCACACTCAGTACATGTGGGATCTTTGGCCTCATGTAAAATAGTAATATGTCCAAGTGCAGGTTTCTCTATATATGTTGTATAATCGCATTTTAAACAAATTACATAATCATCCCACCCTTTACCATAACATGTTGGCGACAAGCCTGGATACTCCACCACATCATGACCAAGTGCCGCTTTTTCAATATATGTTGAATAATCACATCTTGTACAAGTGACATATTTATCCCATCCTATCTCTGTACAGGTTGGTGTTTTTGCCTCGTGCAATTTTTCATCATGACCAAGTGCTGGTTTTTCTGCATAAGTTGAAAAACCACATCTTAAACAAACGGTATATGCATCCCATCCTATTCCAATGCATGTGGGGGATTGGCTGTCATACTGCTCATTACAATGTCCAAGCGCCTCAATACTCTGAGTTTCCTTCTCACCACACGCACAATTTCTTTCCATCACTCCCTCTTTAGTGCAAGTAGCGGAAATCATCGCTGACCACTCACCAAAAGAGTGAACATGAGCCTCAGCACCTTCTTCGTCATCGATTGTTTCTTTTTCCGTTGTGGCTTCTTCAACAGTTGTTTCTGCCACTGTGGTCCCTTCTGCTATTGATTCTTCAATAGTTATCCCTTCAACTATTGCTCCTTGCTCTACTTTAGTAACATCATTGTTCTCTCCCTTGGCTGTAGCCATACTCTCATAATTATTATTGCCACCACATGCCACGAAAAAAATCATACTAAAAGCCATAGCGAGCAACAACACCAAAATCTTCTTCATTTTCTTTTCCTCCGCTAAATAAAAAAGTGCGCAGCCGAAGCTACGCACAAAAAACACGCGCTCCGATTGCTGCGACACAATTTTTCACCAATTCCAAAAATGAGAAAAAGGAGTACGTATTTTTATCCATTAATAAAAATACCCACTTTTGAAATTGGATAATATTAAATTGTGTCGCAGCATTATTATATCACTCTTTTTTTTCCTTGTCAAGCACAAAAATAACACCCATCGTGGTGATGGGTGTTATTCCTCGTGGTATTCGTCGCATTCGTCGCAATAATCGTCATAATCGATCGAATGCTCGTTGCCTTTCTCGTCAATATAGGTATCGTAATCCTCATGGGGATCATCTCTGAAGCGAGAGGCTCTCCTCTGCTCTTTTTCCTCTCTGCGCCGCCGAGAGCGCGTGACGTATTCCTCGTCCTCGTTATCGTCGTAATAGTCGTATGTCTTAGGCGCGCGGGGCTTTATTCCCCTCTCGGCGCGCCATTTTGAATCTATTTGTCCAATTACAATTACAACAACGACGACAATTATAACCTGCAGCACCCACATATCTATACGCTCTGATTCTTGACGTACTCTATTGCGCTATCTGACAGTATGCCGCGGAGGTCGTCGTACTTTTCGGCAATAAGAAGCTCTCGGACACGCGTTGAGCTAACCGATACAAGTCCTTCGTCGGCGGGCAAAAACACCGTTTCCACGCGGGGGTTATGCTCCTTATTCCACTTGGCGTGGATAAGCTCGTATTCAAGATCGGCAGAGGTGCGTATTCCCTTGATTATAACGTCCGCCAGAAGCTCGTCAAAGAGGTCGATGAGCATTCCGGACGAGGAGATTACCTCGACGTTTTCAATGTGCGCAAGCGACAGTCTGACTATCTCAAGCCTTTTTTCCATATCGAACATATAGGTCTTTGACTGCAAGACCGACGAGTGCTTTGCAGAGTCGTTGTTCATTACCGCTACGTATACCTTGTCGCTCATTTTCGCGGCGCGCTCAATTATATTTACGTGTCCAAGCGTGATAGGGTCAAAGCTACCCGGTATCAGAGCTATCATTTATTCCGCCTTTCTTGTGGCAAGCAACGTAATATGCGCCACGCCGTATTTTGCATTCTTTATTATCTCAAATCTTTCGCGAAGCTCGGGGCTTTTTTCAAAAACGTCCGCCTCCTCGCTCTCGCAGACGATTATTGAGGTCTCCTTGATCATATCCGCGTCAAGCAGCGCTTTAAGCGTGGGAGCGACCGCGCGGAGCGCGTAGGGTGGATCTATGAACACTATATCAAACCTCTTTTTACCCTTGAACGCTCTTATGAAATCCGACACGTCGGACGAAAGCAGTCTGCAAGAGTCCGCAAGCTTGGTTTTGGCAATATTCCTTGATATCACCGCCGCCGCGTCCTTTGATTTTTCAACGAAGGTTGCCGATGCCGCTCCGCGCGACACCGCCTCAAGTCCCATCTGTCCCGAGCCTGCGTAAAGGTCAAGCACATCTCTGCCCTCAATGTCAAATTGGAGCATTGAGAATATCGCTTCCTTTGCCCTCTCGCTTGTGGGCCTTGTATTTTCGCCCGTGAGGGTATCGAGCCTGATCCCCCTTGCGCGGCCTGTAATTATACGCATCATAATAGGTTTTATCCTTTATCTTTTTTGAAATAGTCAACTATATTTTCGGCATCCGCGCGGCTTATTCCCTTTACCGCCGCAAGCGTTTCGACATTCGCGCCCTTGACCGCGGTATAGCCGCCAAGCGCCTTGAGCAGTGCCTTTGCCTTGGCATCTCCGATGCCCTTTATCTTAGTCAGCGACGATTTTGTCAAGGTTTTGCTCTTTGCCGCCGTCATCTTTGAAACCGTGTATCTATGGACCTCCTCCTGGAGCTTGTAGATAAATACAAAGAGCGCGTTTTCCTTGGCTATGCTTATCTCCTCCGAGTCGGTACACAGCGCGCGCGTTTTATGGAAATCGTCCTTTACCATACCGAATACGGGAACCTCTATTCCCATTTCACAAAGCAGCTCCTTGACCACCGACACGTGTCCGCGGCCGCCGTCAAGCAAAACAAGGTCGGGAAGATTCTTAAACGAGCCCTCCTCGTCCTCAAGGTGGGCAAATCTACGCGCGAGCGCCTCGCGCATGCTCGCGTAGTCGTCGGTGCCCTCGGTTACGCTCTTTATCTTGAAGCTTCGGTAATCGGCGCGCTTTAGCTTTCCGTCCTCGCACACTATCATTCCCGCGGTGATATGCTCATGCCCTATATTTGATATATCGTATGCCTCTATCCTCTCGGGGTAAAATTCAAGCCCGAGTATCTCCATAAGGCGCAGAAGGACCTTTTCGTCCTTTTCCGCAGACTCTCTGTATTCCCTTGCCCTCTCGGACGCGTTGTCGCGCACCATATCGCAAAGCGTCTTCATATCTCCCCTCTCGGGTGTGCGCAGGCTTACCTTACGGCCCGCAAGCTCTGAGAGATAGCTGCTTATCAGCTCGCCCTCGGCATCCTCAAGCTCAAAGGAAAGAAGTATGCTCTTTGGAATATATTCGCGGACTCTGTAAAGCTCGCATATAAACGCCGCTATGTTCGTTTCATCCACTATTCTGTCTTTGCCGAAAACGAACTCCGCCTTATCGCTTACCGCTCCGTTTCTGATATAGAATACCGATATGCAGGAGCATACGTCGTCCTGATAAAGCGCGATCACATCGTGCTCCGCGTCGGGTGATGCCACCACCTTTTGCTTCTGCCCGAGCTTATCCAGCGCAGCTAACGTATCGCGGTATTTTGCCGCGACCTCATACCTTTCGGTCTCCGCCGCCTCAAGCATCTTCTGCTCAAGCTCGCGCTTGACTTGCGACGTATTGCCGCGCAGGACCTCCGTGGCGTATTTTATCTTCTCCGCGTATTCATCCGCGCTTATATTGCCCGTGCAAACACCGCAGCATTTTTTAAGCTGGTAATATAGGCAAGGTCTTTCCTTTCCTATATCCTTGGGGAAGCTCCGCTTACAGGTGGGAAGTCCCAGCACCGCGGACAGGGTGTTTATTACCGAATACACCGTGGCAGTTCCTGAATAAGGGCCGAAGTATTTGCCCTTGTCGTTCTCCCTTTTTCTCGTCATAATAAGACGGGGATACTCTCCCTCGCTTATCTTGATATAGGGATAGGACTTTGCATCCTTAAGTCTTATGTTATACTTTGGCGAATACTGCTTGATAAGCGTATTCTCAAGCGAGAGCGCCTCTATCTCAGTGTCGCAGACGTAATAGTCGAAGTCCTTGACCTGGCGCACCATATTCGCCGTTTTTATATTCTTTTCGCTATTTTGAAAATACTGTGAGACCCTGTTTTTCAGCTTGCGCGATTTTCCTACGTAAATAACGCTCCCCGCCGCGTTTTTCATGATGTAAACGCCGGGGCGCAGAGGCAGCGCATTCGCCTTTTGCAGCAATATTTTATTTTCGGATTCCCTTATTGCCATTTCTGCCTCCTTAAAAAATTTTTTAAAAAAATAACGGGGCTGTACAGTTTAAAGTCCAGCCCCATTTCTTTGATTGCGGTTTATTACTCGTTAAATCCCGAATTGATGAGAGAAACGAGACCGTCTATCGCTGCGTCCTCGTCCTGTCCGTCAGCAGAAAGCGTAACGGTCATTCCCTTTGCAATTCCAAGAGAAAGCACGCCAAGCAAGCTCTTTGCGTTTACCTTGCGGTTATCCTTCTCAATAAGAATCGTGCTCTTATAAAAGTTAGCCTTCTGGATAAAGAAGGTAGCGGGACGCGCGTGAAGTCCGCTGGAATTGGTTATCATAATCTCACAAGTTTTCATTGTTAATACCTCATATACGTATTGAAGACAGTTTCAGTTCTATATTTAAGTATAGCAGAATGTCAAGTCAAAATCAAGAGGTAATAATGTACATATTTGAACACCTTGCAAGTCTTTTTTGTTGCAGTTTATACAATAAAAACCATAAAATGCACTTGCAAGCCTGTATTTTCTTAATTTGATGCAACCTCTATGCTCTTAACGGTGATCTTTAAAACTGCGGTGTCGGTATAAACGTCAAGTGTGGAGCCCACGGTGATATTTCTGTCATTTACCACGTAGTATTCACCGTCCTGCGCCTTGTGCGCATCCTCGTGAAGGCGAAGCGTACCGCAAATGGTGATAATTCCGCTCTCCTCGGTTTGCTTCTTATATACCGCGCCGTGAGTATCGCTTGTATCAGAGTCAAAAAGATTGCCAAGCTGTGTCTGATCTGCGGTAAGGTAGACCGCACTGCCGTTTCCGAGATAGTTAAGTATTCCCTCGTCCTCAACCTCAGCCTCAAAGCTTACTATAATATTACTCTGGCTGTCGGATTCCTCCTTTGCCACCTCGGTATATATGCGATATCCCGCAGTTCCGATAAGAGCAACGAGCAAGAGTATTATAACAACGTCAATGACGTTAAGTCTTTTTCTTTCTTTTTTCATATTATTCACCCTCCACGGAAAGCGCAGTTACAAGCACGTTGTAAAGATTGGTCTCCCCACAACGCAACGCGGCATACTTACTTCCAACCGCAAGACGGCTATCGCCTACCGAATAGCCCTCTCCGTCTCTGTGCTTAACGCTTGCCTGTACAGTCAGGATGACCTTTCCACCGTTATTGCCCGGCTGATCTCCGGGATCCTTGACAGTCTTGACCCCTGTAATCTTACCGAAATACACCGAGTTGTCTGCAACGTCCATGAAAAGCTCCCCGCCCTCCAGAGATTTATATGTATCCGGATCGTCAAGGACAGACACCGTTATCTGATACTCCACGTCAACTCCGTCATAGTCGTTGGAATAATATCTGAACAAAAGATAAGAGCCGATTATGACCGCCAACACGAGCACGAGCATCAATATGCCCGCGATAATATCAACCGCAACGGGAAGCTTTTTCTTTACCTTCACGGCAGAGCCCACGGGGCGCTCCTTTATCTTCTTTCCGACAAAAAGCTCCGTGCGCAGGCCAACCACGGGATTTTCCTTCGCCTTTTTTGTCGAGTCGGCGCTTTTAAGTCCCTGCGCCTGTTCGTCTTTTTTATATTTGTTTATTTCAGCCATAGCCATTACCTTCCTTTCTTATCGGTAGAAAAGCTATTTTGTCAATTGTAAAACAGGACCGAAACGTCCTTTGAGTCCTCGCTTGAGGTAAACTCCGCGTCGCGTATGCGGTCTCTTTCGTTTCCAAGTCTGATATATCCCATCAGAACTCCGGTAAACGCCCAGAAGAAATACATTACTCTTACGTCTATCCATATTCCATAGACAAAGCCAAGCAAAAGCGATCCTATTATTCCGCAATATAACGCAAGGGCATTTCCCCTCTGCTCCTTGCTGTCAGAGGATATAAAGAAGCCAAGGCTTCTCTTTATGAGGAATATGAGGAATACGACAAATGCCACAAGTCCGAATATTCCCGACCAGCATACTATCTGCAGCCAGAGTGACATCGGCTGTGTTGCGCCGGCGGACTCCACGCTTGCATAAGGAGCAAACGCTGACGTAAATGCATGCTCTCCCACACCGATACCGAAGATATTTCCGTCAAGAATCATTCTCACCGCATCGTGGGTGACGCTTGAGTGAAGCTCCGCATCGGGCATGCCCGCAGGCATATATTCCATAAGAATTTGGGAAATATCGGGTATGCCGAGATACTCTACCCCATAAGGATAAAGAAGCGCTATTATTCCAACCGGAATGATCGCGAATATCGTTGCGGTCATGGTCTTATGACTGCATATGAACCAGAACAGAATAAGCTCGATCAGAAGCGCGATTATGATCTCGTAGTGACTGCACATCCAAGCGGCAGCGAACAGAATAATGCCGCCGACCGTGACGAGCGCGACTCCCCTGAAGCTCTTGCGCTTGATAATGTACGCCGAGAACAACGGGAAAACGAGAAGCGCGAACATACCGAACACCACTCCGTCATCCAATATATAGAGCATGTTTTCCTCTGTTATATTTGAGATCGCGGGGGTGAAGGTGTCTATTATTCTTGCAGAGAGTCCGTTATACGTACTCTCAATGATTCCTACAAAGCAAAGGATAAGGAAGGATGCGGTGACCGTCTTAAGACATGCCGACAGCATCTTCTCGGTGTTTACAAGATTGTACGTCAGAAGAAATCCGCCAAGGATATATACGACTGCAGAAAGTGAATCCGCAAACGCTCTGGGGCCGCCACCTGTAAACATTCCGCCAACCGCGATAAATCCGCAGAAAAGCATTACCATGGTTATCTCGGGGGACAAGGTAAAGGTTCTCTTTCTCTGGAACACCTTGCAGAAATATGACACGGCAGTTATCAATATCATGATAAACAGCACAACGTGCGGGCTTGGCAGATACTGCATAAACGGCAGTGCCGCCAAGGTGATTATAATTCCAGTTTCCGGGAATGCGAAGATCAAAAATACCGCCGTCAGGCAAAGGAAAAGTATCGGGATATAAAGCGGATTGGTAAAATACGACACCACTCCGCACGCA
This sequence comes from Eubacteriales bacterium, assembly GCA_045602385.1. Taxonomy (GTDB): domain Bacteria; phylum Bacillota; class Clostridia; order Oscillospirales; family CAG-272; genus SVTX01. Next base: position 80,121 of record JAZSBL010000010.1, read on the forward strand.
ATACCAAGCAACGCCGCAACGAATACGCACACCGTTCCGCCATACTGCTTTTTGACCTTCAGTCTTTCCTCCGGCACGCAAAGAAGATCGCGTATTATCTTGCCGACAAATCTGCTTGCCGCAAGCGCCGGAACCGCCGACTTTGAGGAGAACAGAAGCGGTAGGGCCGCTACCATTATCACTCCCGAAAATATGACCGCGTATTTGTCAAAATACGTAAAATCGCTGATAAATGCGGGGATAAGATACGCTATCGCAGAGATAAGCCCGTAGAACACGAAGAACATTCCGAAAACGTTCAGCTTGACCGATGCCAGGAAGGTTCGTATGAACAGAAGCGTTCTTGAGGACACGCTCTTCTCCATCAATGCCTCAGGATATTTAAAAAGCCTGTTCTCCGCCCTTACCTTCTTTTCCTCCAGCGTTTTCGCAAGCATGCTTCTCTTGCACAGCGTGTCGTTTGAGGAGAGCATATCGCCTACTCTGCCGTTAACGAAGAACGAATAAATCCCGGCGGTAAATCTGTTTGCCAAACCGTGTAAAAGCGAGGAACGCTTTTTGCTTTTTGCCTTTTTAAGTGCCATATTTCTCCTCCCTTCAAAATCTTATTGACCGTGAGAGATCACTTCTCCAACAGGTCGGGGCGCTGTCTTTCGGTAAGCTCCCTTGCGCTCTCGTCGCGCCATTTGTCTATATTTGCGTGATGTCCCGATATAAGCACGTCGGGAACCTTTACGCCGTGAAATTCATAGGGCCTTGTATACTGCGGATATTCAAGCATTCCCGACGAAATGCTCTCCTTCTCGTAGCACTCCGGATCTGAAAGCACACCGTCAAGCAGCCTTGAAACGCAGTCCACGAGTATCGCCGCGGGTACCTCGCCGCCCGTAAGAACGAAATCTCCTATTGAAATCTCCTCGTCTACGATCTCGTCGATTATACGTCTGTCAACGCCCTCGTAGTGTCCGCAAAGGATTATTATATTCTCTTCCTCTGAAAGCTCCTCGGCCTTCTTCTGGTTCAAGACCTTTCCCGCGGGCGACATGTATATCACACGTCTTTTTTCGGGGACGAAGCACGCCTCTGCCTGCTCCTTGAGTATAGCTGAATAGCAATTATATATAGGGGGCGCCATCATAAGCATTCCCTTGCCGCCGCCATAGGGTGTATCATCCACCCTTCGGTGCTTGTCCTCGGAATAATCTCTTATATTGTAAAGGTTTATCTCGACAGCTCCGCTCTTCTGCGCCCTGCCGATTATGCTCTCCCTGAGTATGTTATCCACCATATCGGGAAAGAGCGTCATTATATCAAATCTCATATTTTGCCTCAATCGTCACTTAAAAGTCCGGGAATCACCTCAACGAATATTCCCTTGTCAAGGTCGATCCTCTTTACGAATTCCTTGACCGCGGGCATCATACGCTCGCCTTCTGCGGTCTTAACTACGTAAATGTCGGATGCGCCGCGGTTTATAACATCTACCACCTTGCCGTAGGTCGCACCGCTTACGTTGTCTATAACGGGAAGTCCTATAAGATCTGCAATAAAGAAATCGCCCTTTTTAAGCTTGAAATCCTCGCGCGCCGCGTAAAGCGTCTTGCCTTTATAGGTCATAGCCTTATCTATGTCGTCAACGCCCTCAAGAGATGCAAGCACGAAGCTTTTAAAGACAGAGGCATGGAGAACCTTTATCTCCTTGTACGCTCCGCCCTCATAAAGGTAAACTCTCTTAAGTCCCGCCAATACGGAGGGGCTGTCACAGAGAGATTCAAGCTTTACGTCGCCACGTACGCCGTGTGTATTTATGATTATCGCACATTCAAGATATTTTTTCTTTTCCATTGCTTTTTACTCACCCAAACAACATTTTCCCATATTAATATATAGAAACATTATATCACACTTATTTTAGAATTGCAACATATTCCCAAACTTTTCTTCAAAAAGCAATATCTTTTTACCGAACATTGCCTTGTATATAAAAAATTTACAAATATACCGTTGAAATTTGATTTTCCCGTAGCTATAATATAAAGGATGTTCAACTTGAAGAAAGGAATTAGTAAAATGATTTTTGCTTTGTCAGACACAGCTAATGCAGGCGCAGATCTTCTTTCCATGCTCCCCATGATCCTTATCATAGGCGTTATGATCGTTTTCATGGTGATCAGCGCTCGCAAGCAGAAAAAGCAGGACCAGGAGATAGCAAACATGCGCAACAATCTCCAGGTTGGAGATGAGGTTACAACGATCGGCGGTATCATCGGTAGAATCGTAAGCATCAAGGAAGAAACATGCGTTATCGAGACAAGCCGTGACGGCACGAAGATCCGTTTTCTCAAAAGCGCTATCAGCCGCGTTGACGTAAAGGCTGAGGACACCATAGGCTAATATCAATGTCATAAAAACGCCTCCGGGTTGCATATATTTCCTTACGAATATATGTCACGGAGGCCTTTTTATGTTTAATGAACGAACAAGGATAAAGGGTGGATTGCCAACGGTACGAAGCCGCGCGGCTTGCGCGGCATGCAAAAGAGACAGAGAGGATACTCCTCTTTTTAAAAAGATTATGCTATCATCGCTTTGGGGACTTGGCGCAAGCCTCTTGTGTGGCATAATACTTGTAAGTATAGTCTCTGCCATAGCCTGCCTAAGCCCCGACCCGCTATCATTGATCTTCCCTTTGGCGCTTCTTGCGCTATTGCCCTCAAATTTCCTGGGCGGGTTTATCTCTGCAAAGAGATGCCGCGTATCCGCGCTTTCCTGCGGTATCACAACGGCGGCTATGTGGATCGCATTGTCGCTTGTCGGCGCGCTTTGCCTTTGGAGCGTTCCCTCATCGGGATATACGGTATGGCAAGGGATACTTTTACACTGCCTATCGGTCGCGTTCTGCATGCTTGGAGCCGCCGCGGGCGGTATAAAGCGGGTCCGTTCACGCAAGAAAAGACGTTTTGGGTAAAATACAGGGTCACGGAATGAATCCGTGACCCTTTGGTGTTTTACGCCTTCAAAATTTGCTTGTAGAAAGCAAGCGAATCAAAGCTTCTCTCAAGGTGATTGAGTATGTAGCTTTCACAGGCACTTGCAATCTCCTCGGTCTCTCCGTCGTCCTTGAGCTCAAATGAAAAGACCTTACCGTCCGCCGCGCTTACTATATATCGCATCGCGGCAAGCGCGCTTGAAGAAAGACCGCGAAGTATACTCGCCTCGGGAATATACTCAAATTCCTTTGATACCTCCACCCTCTTGTCGCCGCGCTTAGATAAGCAATCGGTGCAGATAAGCTTTCCTCCCATGATATCAAGATAGGTATAGTCCGAGAACTGCTCCTTGCAATAGGCGCAATAGGCAAGCTCCGGGCAATATCCCGATATAGCCGCCGCGCGAAGCTCAAAGACCGCCTTGATTATTCTCGCATCCTTTGTTCCTCTGCCGATAAGATAGAGCGAGTTTAACAACAGTCGCATTATGCTGTCGTCCTCGACACCCTCGTCGGTAAGCTCATTTGCGAGATCGCAAAGATAGGCGGCGAGCGAGATGCGCTCTATATCATTAGAAAGCTCGTAAAACGGATTTAACACCGAGCCTGATCGAAGCCAATAAAGGCTTCCCTTCTGACTTATCTCAAAATTTCCGTAAGTATAAAGCTGAGATATGGCGCGCATTTTGCTTGAGGGGGAGCGTCCTCCCTTTACCATAACGCCAATGCGACCGTGATCCTGTGTGATGATATTGAGCATCTTGTCGGATGCCCCAACGTCATACACGCGCGTTATAATACCGTTAGTCGCAAATTGCATGGTATTTCCCTCTCCTCAAAAATGATTATTCCTCGGAATATCCGAAATCGGTAATTCCTCTCTGGCTGTCTCTCCAGTTTTCCTTGACCTTGACCCAAAGATCAAGATATACCTTTGTGCCGAAGATAGCCTCAAGATCCGCTCTTGCGTATGAGCCGACTCTCTTCAGCTCCTCACCGCCCTTGCCGACGATGATGCCCTTGTGCGATGCCTTCTCGCAGAATATCTCGGCTCTTATGCTTACAAGACTTCCCTCGTCCTTGAAGGACTCGATGGCGACCGCAACTCCGTGGGGAATCTCCTTATTGAGCGTGCGGAGTATCTTTTCACGTATGACCTCTGCCGCGACCTGTCTTTCCGACTGGTCGGTGACCATATCCTCCGGGAAGAAGAAATCCGATTCCTTTAAAAAGGGCTTGCACTCCTCAAGAAGCGCGTCGACTCCCTTGCCGTTCTTTGCGCAGATCGGCACTACCGCGGAAAATTCGTGGAGAGCCGCGTATGCTACAATGGTCTCGGCTATCTCCTCGCGTCTGTAAAGGTCTATCTTGTTAAGCGCCAAAACGCAGGGCGTTTCGGTCTTTTTCGCGTAGTTTATTACGTTTTTCTCTACCTCGGTGATATTCTTGCCCGTGTCGGTAACGAGAATGATCGCGTCGGCATCCTGCATTGAGCTGTTTGCCGTCTTTACCATAAACGTGCCAAGCGTGTTCTTGGGACGGAAGATTCCGGGGGTATCAAGAAAAACGTACTGGTCCTCTCCAACGGTATGTATACCCATAATGCGGTTTCTTGTGGTCTGCGGCTTTGACGAAACGATAGCCACCTTCTCACCAAGCATCGTATTCAGAAGCGTTGATTTTCCTACGTTGGGTCGACCTACAATTGCTATAAATCCTGTTCTTTTCATTCCTTATTCCTCTATTGATCTGACAAAATCTCGCGGGTCTTCTGCAAGTACATTTACATACTGCCCCGACCTGTAATCTATAAGCTGGATAAATTCCGGCTTTGATGCAAGCTTCGGGCCGCCCACCTTCAAGACAAGTCTTGAATCTGCTATCGGGTACTCCCTGACTATATACTTGCCGCTATCGCTGTCGTAGCTGTAATCGCTGTAATTGAACTTTTTGAGGTTCTTCCACTCTATCGCGTCGGCATTTTTATGTATCGTATACACCGTGTCAATGCTCATATCTTCAAGGTTTTCAACGCCCCTGTTATTCTTGCTGGCAACAAGCATGTCTACGCCAAGCGGGCCGAGAACCGTCAGGACAAGAGTAGCGGTTATTATAAACGTGATAAGCCTTATGTGCGCCTGAAAGAAGCCTTCCTTGCGCTTATAGGGGATATTATCCGGACCTTTCTCCTCTTGGCTCTCTACCGAGGGGGCATTTTCATTTTCGGGCTTGTCCTCCGGCCGTGGAGCGATCTGCTCGTCCATCTCACGGGCAGCCCTCAGCTTTGCCTCGCGCAGCGCTCTTTTTTCACTTGGTTTCATTTAACGATTCTCCTGCAGAAGAGATTTATTTTACCTCAAGACCCATTATTCTCATGATCTCGGTCTGCTTTGCGCGCATCTCTCTGTCCTCTTCCTCGCTTCTCTCATGGTCATAGCCGAGAAGGTGGAGCATAGAGTGAACGGTAAGGAAGGCGACCTCGCGCTTAAAGCTGTGGCCGAACTCCTCTGCCTGCTCCTGTGCTCTTTCAAGAGAGATAACGATGTCGCCGAGATTGCTTATCATCTCGTCGATCGGGGGCTCCTCGCACTCTCCCTCATAATCAAAGAGGGGGAATGAGAGCACGTCGGTGGGCTTGTCTATCTCTCTGAATTTCTTGTTAAGCTCTTGAATTCCCGCGTTGTCGGTAAAGGTGACCGATACCTCGCACACATTCTGAAAATCCTCAAAGTCAAGCGTGGTCTCTATCGCCTCACGCAAAAGCATCTTGAGGTTGTAGGTTACGGGGAATTTCTCCTGCTCGTTTTCAAAATATATTCTAAGACTCATTTTTCTTTTCATATTAGGTTTCCTTTCGCTTTAGCTGTCCTTTCTTACAAATGTTTTCTTGCCTGATTCCTGACGTCTCTGCTCCTGCCTCTCGCGCTTCTCACGGTCGAATTTCTCATACGCGAGAATTATCTTCTGCACGAGCTTATGTCTTACTACGTCGCGCTCGGTAAAGGCGTGGATCTCAATATCGTCGATTCCCGAAAGGATCTTGACCGCCTCGGAAAGACCGCTCTTCTGACCTGCGGGCAGGTCGGTCTGGGTGAGGTCACCCGTGACTACCGCCTTGGAGTTAAACCCAAGACGCGTCAAAAACATCTTCATCTGCTCGGGCGTGCAGTTCTGCGCCTCGTCGAGAATTATAAAGGAATCGTCAAGCGTTCGTCCGCGCATATATGCGAGCGGAGCAACCTCGATGACTCCCTTCTCCACCTGTCTTTGGTAATTCTCCGCACCCATCATCTCAAAGAGTGAGTCGTAAAGCGGACGGAGATAGGGGTCTATCTTGCTTTGAAGGTCGCCGGGCAAAAATCCGAGCTTCTCGCCCGCCTCGATAGCGGGACGGGTCAGGATTATTCTAGATACCTGCTTTTCGCGCAGAGCCTTTACCGCCATAGCTACCGCAAGAAAGGTCTTACCCGTTCCCGCAGGGCCGATACCAAGCACTATCGTGTTCTTCTTTATGGCATTGACGTAGTGCTTCTGCCCCACCGTCTTTGCCTTGATCGGCTTGCCCTTCATGGTGACGCAAATCGTATCGTCGCCGAGAGCCTCAAGCTCGCCCGACTTGCCCGCCATTACCGTGTCGCAAACGTATATTACGCTCTGGTCGGTAATGCTGCCGTTATACTTTGCCATTTTGACAAGGTATCTCACCGCCTCTGCGGCAAGATCGACCGCCTCCTCGTCCTCCGAGAACACGGCGATCATCTCTCCGCCGTCGTCGGCAACGCGGTTCTGCACCGAGACCGAGAATTTCTTTTCAATTATGTCAAGGTTTGAGTCGCAGCTGCCAAATACCGCGGAAACGGTATCCGAGCTGTCAACCCTGATCAGTCTATTCTTCATATACACCTGTCCTTTTTATTTCGGTTCTCCTATCTCGACCTCAAATTCCGAGACCGAGGCAATATCCTCAATGAGAACTATTACACAGTGGAGTAAAAATCTGTCCTCTCGCGAATACGGTGTTACTGTCTTTTTTATAAGCACGGTATTCTCCGACAGATTCGCAAGCCTGCTCTCAAGAGTGAAATAGGCAAGATCCTCTGCCTCCTCGGGCGTTCTCGTCATTGACACCGTTTCGTATTCGAGATATCGCTCGGTTTTCAGCGAGAAGGGCGTGTCAAGCACTCCAAAGACGTCACAGTCCTCCATGATATCTATTTTATCATAAAATACTCCCTCTTTTCCACCCTTTTTTGAAATGTTCATAGAAAAATCAAAAAAATTTAAATATTTATTAGAATATCCCTCACCCGTATAGACTTTTCCCTCGTATTCGTAAGGAATTTCAATATAAAACTCCTCCACTGTACGGGCATATATCTCCCCTGCGGCGCGCGTATACCGAAAGCCCTCCTGCACACTGTCGAAAAGTCCGCTGACAAGCAGCTCGCCCTTCTCTACGTATTTTCCCGCGCCGACCACGGCAAGGCCGCGGAATATCCGCACCTCCTCGATAATGCCGCTTTTGCTTGCGACGAGATTTGCGGGCTTTATCGCCACGCTCTGACTCTCTGCCACAGCGCGCTCACGCACCTGCACCTCGGCAACAGTGCCGACTATATTTATCGAGAGCCATGATATCTTATCCGAGTCGATAAGTATTCTGTTTTCTATCCTGTCTGTGTTCGCGTCGGGTATGTAACTGCCTACCGAAAACCCGTACATGTCAAGCAGCTCAATGACCTCACGCGAGGTCATTTTTTCATTGCCCGTGACCTTGATGTCCCATACGAACATATGCGAGGCGAAAACCAGCGACACCGCCAGAATGATGCCGAGCATAAGGCCGAAGCGGTACTTGTACTTCCCCAAAATATACGGCAAGCCGCCCCGCTCTGCCACCGTGTAGCATATACCGCGCACGTCTGCCTCAGCCTTCATTTTTTTGTAGGCGGAGAGGCGGAGGCAAAGAGTTACACCCTCGCGCCCCGCGTTAAAATCGGAGTACGGAATGCCCTGATACATACAAAGATTTAAAAGCGGCGTTATACTGCCGTAATCTGCAAATACCTTGACATAGCCGAGAAAAAAATAGGACGGATTCATGCCTCTCCCTCCCCAAATGAAATTGAGCGTATCGCCCCCTCGATGCTGACCGCTCCGCTGTAATACGAGGAGCATACGAGTCTCCCCCCTCTTACCGACAGCTCATCGCCCTTGACGGCAAGAACTATAAGCGTGGGCGAGTAGGTAATTATTCGCCTGCAACCGCCCACAAAAAGCTGATTTTTCCCGCGAAGCTCTATTCTCGGCTCGCCCGCCAAGGCATCGGGAGAAAGCTCTCCCTTAAGTGCGAGAAGCTCAAGCAGCCCTCGCTTGTCTGTTTTATGATTTTCTTTCATATTGCGACCTCGATAAAAATATAAATTAACAGGAAGAAGCGAGAATTTTCTTTTTGGGGGTGCGATATGCGTATGGCTAAATCAAATACAAGAGAGACCTCCCCAAACGGCAAGGGCGCGACAGCCTTTGGCATTATGATCCTCTGCGCGTTCTCACTTGTCCTCATCTTCTCCGACGTTGCAATAGAGTATATGAAAAAAGGGCTTATCCTATGCTCGCGCGCGGTCATTCCCGCCCTCTTTCCCTTTATGGTGATATCCGAGCTTATCGTGAAAAGCGGTGTTGGATTGCGTATATCAAGGCTATTTGCAAGACCTATGCGCTATCTTTTCGGCGTTAGCGAGGCCGGGGCTTGCGCATATATCCTGGGACTTGTCTGCGGCTTTCCCATAGGGGCTAAAACAGCAGCGTCAATGTACGATCAAGGTTGCATTACAAAAAGCGAGCTGGTCCGATTGATGACATTTTGTAACAACCCCGGCTCCGCCTTCGTTATAAGCGCGGTCGGGGTGGCATTGCTTGGCAATAAATGGGTGGGGATCGCGCTTTATATGTCGGTAATCCTCTCCTCGATTCTGGTGGGCATAGTGGGTAAATATTTTCTTGGCTACAAAAAGAAAGGCGAACCGCGCTCCAACATATTTATCCCACGCGAGCTGAATGTCAAGTGTATCACGGACGCAGTGCAATCCTCCGCCGTTTCAATGCTGACGGTATGCGCCTACGTGGTCTTTTTCTCGGCGCTTGTCGGATGTGTGGGTACGCTTTTGTCACGTCTTGAGCTTCCCGCGGAGCTGACGGCGTGTATATTCGGTTTTTTCGAGCTTTCAAGCGGTGTCAGTGAGGCGGCTGCGCTTGAAAACAGAGTCGCCGCTCTCCTTCTCTGCGCGCTTTTCGTGGGGTGGTCCGGGCTCTCGGTAGCCTTTCAGATAATGTCGGTCGCGTCGGGTAGAGGCATATCATTTAAGCCCTTTTTCATCGCAAAGGCGGCGCAAGGTGTTCTCTGCGCGCTCTTTATGGGGATTTTTATAAAGACTTGGCTTGGTGATTCTATCTATGATATGTCTGCCCTGCCGTCCTATAACGATGCGGGTGCGATTGCCCTCAGTCTGCCCGCGCTCTGCCTTTGCGCCATTCTCGCGCTCTGCCTCGTTCTACTGCTTACGCGTACAAAATCTTTGCCAAAAAGTCGCAAAAAATTGTAAAAAGGTATTGACAAAGAGATTTTTGTTTGCTATAATATACAAGTCGTCGAGAAAGAGACGATCTTGCTGGTATGGCTCAGTCGGTAGAGCACGTCATTGGTAATGACGAGGTCATCAGTTCGATTCTGATTACCAGCTCCAATATCAAACACAAGAAAAGCCTTATTTTGTAAGGCTTTTCTTTGCCTTTCAAGACATCTCCATTTGTCTAAATTTATTCGTCAATTTTCACAAATTCTCCTTAATTCTTATCAAAACGGAACAACTAACGGAACAAAAACCGTCTAAAATGGTAATTTTCATACCCTTTTTATTGTTAATACAAAACAAGAGCCCCCTCTCGGGGGCCCTATTTTTATTCCTCAATCCATTCTTCAAGCACGTCGTCAATAGTCTTTTTGGTTTTGAATACGTACAGTCCGGATGTCTTAAGTACATTTTTGATGCGATTCATTTCGTCCCGGTCGCCACTTGCGTATGCAGCCTGGTAAAGAGGCTTATAGTGCTTTGTGAGACTGCTTCGGAGAGTAGATCTCATACTGTTCTCGACGTCCTCGCGAGCCTCATCTTCGTCGAATTTCTCTCCCTTCGCTTCCGCCTTGGCCTTCGCCTCAGCCACCTTCTCCTCTATCTTTATTTCGCTAAGCTCTGCAATAATCTCAAGCGCAAGCTCGTCGGAGCAGTGGTCAAATGCGAGAGGAATATCGGAAGGACTGTAAACAGAATCCCACTTGGAATCCGACTCACTCTGGCCGTCCTCGGGCTTGATAGCCTGCAGTTCAGCATCGATCGCACGG